>JAHEJE010000196.1:0-3384 GCA_024639035.1 Alphaproteobacteria bacterium | reverse complement strand
CTGGTCATTGTCGCCCACATGATGCGCATGACCCGGGCGGCCATCATCAACCTGCTGGCCAGTCCCTATATCGAGATGGCGCAGCTCAAGGGCATCTCGCGCACCAGTGTGATCGTCAATCACGCCCTGCCGAACGCCTGGGCGCCGATTGTCAACGTGATCGCCTTCAACCTTGCCTATCTGGTGGTTGGTGTGGTCGTCGTCGAGGTGGTGTTTGTCTACCCCGGCGTCGGCCAGCTCATGGTCGACAGCGTGACCTCGCGTGACATCCCGGTCGTGCAGGCCTGTGCCCTGATTTTCGCCGGCACCTACATCCTGCTGAACCTCTTCGCCGATGTCATTTCCATCATCACCAACCCGAGGCTGTTGCACCCAAGATGAGTACTGAACCTGATCAAGGCTATAGCGCTGCTGCCGAAGTCGGTGCTGTTCGTGCCCGGCGCACCTGGCGGGAGAATGTCTGGCGCGGTCTGAAAAAAGCGCCCTACACCGCGTGGTTCGGGCTGATCGTGATCGCCTTCTACATGCTCGTCGCCATCTTTGCGCCCATCCTGGCGCCGTATGGTGAAAGCGAGGTTTTCGACATTCCCTACGCTCCGTGGAGCGATGAGTTCAAGTTCGGCACCGACCAGCTTGGCCGCGACATGCTCTCGCGTCTGATCTACGGCGCCCGCAACACCATCGGCATCGCCGTCGCCACGACCCTGTTGTCGTTTGTCATTGGCGGTGGCCTTGGGGTTCTGACATCCATCCAGCGCGGCTGGTTCGATCAGTTGATATCGCGCTTCGTCGATATTCTGATGGCCATACCCAGCCTCATCTTCGCCCTGATGCTGCTGTCGATCTTCGGTTCAACGATCCTTAACCTGATCATCATCATCGCCATCCTTGATGCCACCCGCGTTTTCCGCCTCACCAGAGCGGTCTCTATGAATGTGGTGGTCATGGATTATGTCGAGGCGGCAAAGCTTCGTGGCGAAGGCCTCGCATGGGTGATGCGCAAGGAAATCCTGCCCAACATCATGCCGCCGCTGGTCGCCGAATTCGGCCTCAGGTTCTGCTTTGTGTTTCTGACCATCGCCTCGCTGTCGTTCCTCGGTGTCGGCATTCAGCCGCCGACCGCCGACTGGGGCTCGATGGTGCGCGAGAACGCAACCCTGATCACCTACGGCGATATCACACCGTTGCTTCCGGCTGCCGCGATTGCACTGCTCACCGTAGCAGTCAACTTCGTCGTCGACTGGTTCCTGCACAAGACAAGTGGATTGCGTGATGAGCACTGATAACGATACCGGCGCAGATCGCGTCAAGGGTGAAGTCCTCCTTGAAATGCGCGACGTCAAGATCGACGGCTACAGCGACGATCAATGGCATGACATCGTAAAGGGCGTCGACATCACGCTGCGGCGTGGCGAAGTGCTCGGCCTGATCGGTGAGTCCGGCGCCGGCAAGTCGACGCTGGGCCTGGCGGCCATGGGCTTTGCCCGCCCCGGTTGCCGCATTTCCCAAGGCTCGATCATGTTCGACGGCATGGATCTTCTGGCCATGTCGGAGGACAATCGCCGGGCGCTGCGCGGCTCGCGCATCGCCTATGTCGCACAAAGTGCCGCGGCCTCGTTCAATCCGGCCCATCAGCTCATCCAGCAGGTCACCGAGGCAACGATCCAGCACGGCATCAAGTCGAAGTCGGAAGCCGAAGGTGATGCCAAGGAGCTGTTTGCAGCCCTGCAACTGCCGGACCCGGACAACATCGGTTATCGCTACCCGCATCAGGTCTCTGGCGGCCAGTTGCAGCGCGCCATGACCGCCATGGCCATGTCCTCGCGCCCCGATCTGATCATTTTCGATGAGCCGACAACGGCCCTCGACGTGACGACGCAGGTCGAGGTCCTGGCCGCCATGCGCGACATCGTCGACCAGTATCAGACCGCCGCCATTTACATCACCCACGACCTCGCCGTGGTTGCTCAGATGGCCGACAAGATCAAGGTTCTGCGCTACGGCAACACGGTCGAGGAGGCTGAAACCCGCAAGATGCTGACCGAGCCCAAGGAGCAGTATACCAAGACCCTGTGGGCGGTGCGCTCGCTGTACAAGGAAGCCGAGCGCAACGAAGACATCATCCTCAAGGTCGACGGTGTCGACGCCAGCTATGGCGGCGGCGTCAAGGTCCTCGACAATGTCTCGATCGAGATGCCGCGCGGCTGCACCGTCGCGGTGGTCGGCGAGTCCGGATCCGGAAAGTCCACCACCGCCCGCGTGATCACCGGCCTGCTGCCGCAGTCGAAGGGCCAGGTGATCTTCAACGGTGAAGTGCTCCCTCCGGAACTGAAGAATCGCAGCAAGGACCAGCTTCGACGCATCCAGATGATCTATCAGATGGCCGACACCGCGATGAACCCGCGCCACACCGTGCGCGACATCATCGGCCGGCCGCTCGAATTCTATCTCGGCCTTACCGGCAAGGCATGCGACAAGCGGGTTGTCGAACTGCTTGAACTGATCGAGCTCACCGAGGAGTTCATCGACCGCCTGCCCGGCGAGTTGTCCGGCGGCCAAAAGCAGCGCATCTGCATTGCCCGGGCCCTGGCCGCCGAGCCGGAGCTGATCATCTGCGACGAGGTGACGTCGGCACTGGACCAGATCGTTCAGGAAGGCATCCTGAAGCTCCTGCTTCGACTGCAGAAGGAGTTCAACTACTCCTACCTGTTCATCACCCACGATATCGCCACCGTCGAGGCCATATCGGACGAGATCGTCGTGATGTTCCAGGGCGGTGTCGTCGAACAGGGTCAGAAGACGAAAATCCTCAAGCCTCCGTTCCCGCCGTACACGCAGTTGCTGCTGTCGTCGGTTCCGCAGATGGACCCGGACTGGTTGGACAATCTCTTGGCCGAGCGCGCCGAGTCAGGTGCTGAGGTCATGAATTCGTCCGGTCAGTAGAGCGCGGCTTCAAGTTATCGGCACCGATTGCGGCCGACCGTTCCGGCGGGGTATCACCCGGCGTCGCGCTTATCGCTGCGCAGTGACACGATCCTCGGTTGCTGCCGCTTGGGTTGCCTGCCCTCCCGATGCGTCTCGAAGGCGCCCGCTACGTTCAGGTATCTGGGCACCGGGATATTGCGCGTCCGCATGATGTTTTCGAGTTCATCGATATGTACCGTCAGCGCCTCGATGTTGTCTTCGAGCAGCTTGGCGCGGACACCATAGTCGACCCGCATGGCCATGTTGTCCTTACGGATGGTCTGGGCATACTCCTCGGCCTGCTTGCGCTCGGCAACCGCCGAATTGAGCTGGTCTTCAAGCGCCTGCTGGCGGTGCTGCAATTCTTCCAGCTTCGCTGCCGTCGATTTCGCCCGGGTGGACAGGGCGCCAATGGTGTTG
>JAHEJE010000195.1 GCA_024639035.1 Alphaproteobacteria bacterium | reverse complement strand
TCGTGTCGCGGGCAACGGCGGCCTTCAGGGCCGGGACCCACGGGTAATTCTCGAACACGCTGCGCAAGTCCGTTACCTGCCGTTGCAGGTCCGCCGCCTCAGGCGTCCCCACCGCATCGATCAATCGGCGGATTGCGCCGGCCTGAACGTTTGCGGTTGCCGAAATGCAGCCCGCCGCGCCAAGCGGCAGGCCTTCGAGCAGGCGCGTTTCCGATGACGGGAAGATCGCCATGTCGGGAAATTCGGCGATTATCTGCCTGGTCCGTTCCCAGTCGCCCGATGAATCTTTCAGGCCCACGACGGTGCCCGGATAGGCGCCGTGCAACCGTTCGATCAGCGCCATCGACACCGGCGCCGCCGACATCTGCGGGAAGTGGTAGAGATAGAGCTTCAGCCGGTCATCGCCGACCCGCTGAATGATCTCGCTGAAATAACCGTAAAAGCCGTCATCGCCCTGGTTCTTGTAATAGAACGGTGGCAGCACCAGCACGCCCCCCGCCCCGGCCGCCACCGCATGCCGGGTCAACGCAACGGCATCGGGAAGCGCACAGGCTCCCGTTCCGGGCATCAACCGCGCCGCCGGCACGCCGTCCGTCACGACATGATCGATCAACCGGCAGCGCTCGGCCACGGTGAGCGAATTGCCCTCGCTGGTGGTGCCGAAAATAGCCAGACCGTCCGCGCCCTGGTTCAGCAGATACTGCAGAAACCGTGAAAAACGTCCGCGATCGGGTTCCAGATCGGCGTCGAACGGCGTCAGCGCCGGCACCAGGACGCCGGAAAACAGCTCTTCGGTCATTGATCCACCTCGGTTTTGCTCACTCTTGGGCAACCTTGGTCCTAACGAAAATGGCGGCACACCGCAACGATGTCGATATGGCGGCCAAAATCGCACACCGCAGAGGTGGTTCGGAAATCAGGAAGAATGCGGGTATTTCCCGGAGGTGCGCAGAGCACCGCCGGTCACAGCGTCAGGCACTGTGGACAGTTGTCCATCTCGTCTTCCCACGGCTTGGTGCTTGCTGGCGGCGGAGGCGCCGGCGCACGGTGCTTCTTGCGCGGTGCCTTGTAGCGTTTCTTGCGCGTCGGTTGCTTGCGCACGACGGGCTTCTTTTTATAGATCTTGGCGACGCAATGACCCCGTTTGGTCAGCAGATAACCCCTCTTGCAGGACTTCAGGACACAACGTCCGCCCGACAAATTGTAGCGGGCACCGCAAACCAGCGGGCAGACCCGTGACTTTTGCGAACGCATTTGCTCCAGAAGGCTGCTCGTCGGCTCGAATTCATCGATGCTGAGGCCGGCATACTTGGAATAACGCTGCAATGCAGACCGACTCTTGCGGCCCCAGATGCCGTCCGCGCCGCCGGCCGAGCAGCCGAGCCGGTTGAGTTCACCCTGCAGCGCAGCACTCAACGAGTAGTCGGCTCCTGGCTTGGTCTCGGGAACCGGATTGGCTGAATACTCGCCGTCGACCGAGGCCAGCTTCTGCGGTTCCGCCTTGGCCGTGGCCTCCGTCTTCGGAGCATCGATCGCGTCGCCGCCGTTGGCCTTGAGGATCACTTTGGCCAGATCGGAAAAGATGCCGTTTGGATATTGATCGAGATAGGCATTGATCAATGCCGGGTTCTTGGAGTCCTTTACCGAATTCCAAAACGCCAGCTCGATCGCCGTGTTGGCGGCTGCGCCGCTGTATTTCTGGTCGGAACCGGCTGCCGGTGCCGGCGTTCCGGCGGCTTTCGCGGTGCTCTGCTCTTGCCCTTTTGGCTCCACGACGATCTGCCGGTTATCGGCATTGAGCACGATATCCTCACCGACCAGCGACGAGTTCGACCATGGCACCTGCTTGCCGTCGGTCAGGCTGATCACATCCTCGCGGACCCGGCGCATCAGCACGCCGATGTCGAGCCCCGGCTTCTTGATGTGCTTCAGCAGCGCGGTGGTAAACGGGCTGTTGTCGAATTCGCCGTCCAGCGCCACATTGCCCGGCTGGGTGGCAAAGCCGACAAACGTGCCGACGCCGGTCTCGACCCTGGCCAGGCCGCGGCCGATGACTGCCGACCGTGTACCCATGTTGCGCGACAGGTTGCGCGCCAGCGGATTGTCGCGGCAGGCATCAAGCAGCACGATGTTCGTGCGCTCGCCGCGTTCCATCTGTTGCATGATGAAGTTCAGGTCAATCGCTTCGAAGTCCAGATCCGATTCTTCCTTCAACGCTGCGTCCGTCGGCACCAGAAAGTTCTTGCTGTGCACCTGCAACCCGTGGCCGGCGTAAAAGAAAACCGCCAGCTTGGCATCTTTCAGCTCGCGCGCGAACGCCCTCACCAGCGTCCTGAAATTGAACTGATCGACGTCCAGTCCCTTGATGACTAGAAAGCCCATGTTCGTCAGGGCATCCGACACCCCCTCGGCATCGTTTCGCGGGTTCTTCAGAACTCCGGTGTTCTTGTAGGCTGAATTGCCGATCACCAGCGCAACCCGTTCCGCAGCATGCCCCTGCGACACGTCCAGAGAGCCGGCAAGGGCAAACACCGCAAGCAGCACCGCCGCCATCGATCTTGAGAAAAACTCCGGAATTCTGCGCATTTTCTGGCTAACCCAGTTCATTCAGGGATGGAAAAAATTTGACTAAACGGAATTTAACTTACTCCTAAATCGCATTTTCGTCTACATTTGTCGCCTGATCGGACAAACAACCGCCGCAAAGACGGCATGGAGACAGAACAATGCGACCAGCCGATTTTCCAACCAGAACGCGCATGATTTCGACACTGTTCGCCGCAATCGGCGTTCTGGTCACCGCGTTTGCCGGCTCCGGCGCCAACGCCCAATCGGCAAAGCCGAACGAGGCCGACGCCAGCAATCCCGCTCCGCCGGACAGCGCCAAGATTCTGGCCGCCCTGCCCGCACCGGCCAACGATGTCGAAAAGGCCGCCGTTGCCGCCCTCGACAAGCATTGCGCCCGCTGCCATCAGGAAGGCCGTCTTGAAGGCCGCAACAAGCCGGCCTCCGGCTTCGGAGACGTTCTGAACCTGCCTGCCGTTGCCAAGAATCCCGGTTATGTCGTGCCCGGCAATCCGGACAATTCCGAGTTGGTGAAACAGATCGCCAGCGGCAACATGCCCTATGACATCAAGGATGGCAGCAACATCTTTGCCCCGACACCGACCGACGACGAGGTTGCCGCCATCCGCAACTGGATCACCAGCCTGAAGCAGACCGCTGACGCCGCCTGCGCCGGACGCGAGTTCGCCGACAACCAGGCCATGATCCGCATGATGTCCGAGGACCTCGACCGGCTGCCCGATCATCGGGTCAAGAACACCCGCTATATCACCCTCACCCACCTGGCCAACGCCTGCCTCGATGGCGACGACATGAAGGTCTACCGCCAGGCCGTGGTCAAGCTGCTCAACAGCCTGAGCACGAACTCCGATCTTCTCGAATTGTCGGAAACCAAGGTCGACGATGCCGGTACGATGATCAGGTTCAACCTCGACGATCTCAATTGGACGACGGACAACTGGGAGCGCCTGGCCGCTGCTTATCCCTATGCCACCAAGCCCGACAGCGACCGCTTCGACTTCGTGGTTTCGCGCATCGGCACCAGCGTACCCTACCTGCGCGGCGACTGGCTTGCGTTCACCGCATCGCGCCCGCCGGTGTACCACGATCTCTTGAAACTGCCCGACAGCTTCGGCGGCCTGACCAGTTCGCTGAACGTCGATGTTGACGCCAATATCAGCAACTTCCTCGCCAAGCGCGCCGGGTTCCAGCGCTCGTTTGTCAGCCAGAACAACCGCCTGATCGAGCGCCACAGCATCTCCACCGGCTATTTCTGGACCTCCTACGACTTTGCCGGCAACAAGGGCGACCAAAGCCTGTTTGAGCATCCGCTCGGACCGAACGGCGACAATCCGTTCAAGCACGATGGCGGCGAAACCATCTTCTCGCTGCCCAACGGCCTCAACGGCTACTACCTCAACGCCGCCGACGGTCAGCGCCTCGACAAGGGGCCAACGGAAATCGTCCGTGACGTCGACCGCAAGGATCTCGCCGTCACCAACGGTATTTCCTGTTTCGGCTGCCACGACCAGGGCATCCGTCTCGCCAAGGACGACATTCGCGGTCACATCGTCGATGATCGCAATTTCTCAAAGCAGGTCCGCGAGACGGTCGAAGCGCTTTATCCGACCCACGACGAAATGGACAAGATCCTCAAAGGAGACACCGAACGCTTCCAGAGCGCGATGGGCCGTGCCGGCCTTGACCCGTCGCTGAAGCTCGGCGGCATCGAAATGATCAGCGCCCTGTCGAACCATTACGAGAAGCATCTCGACATGCGCCAGGTCGCAGCCGAATTCGGCGTCAGGCCGGACGATCTCCTCAAGGCCTCGCTCGACGTCGGCGGCGATGCCCGCACCCTGGTGCGCCGCCTGGAGCAACAGGGTTATGTGCCGCGTGACAACCTTGAAGGCACCTTCGCCTCGCTGGTGACCAGGTTTACCGACGAGGAGCCGGTTGCAATTGCCGCGGCGACCCCTGAGACCGCAAAAGTCGCCAAGGTCGGCACCGGAGACAACAAGGTCGAGGGCGACAAGGCGCTCAGCCTGCTTGCCAGCCAGTCGGCTTACAAGGTCAACGATCTTGCAGTATTCACTGTCACCTCGGACGCCGACTGCCACCTCACCCTGATCAACATCGACAGCAAGGGAACCGGCACCGTCATCTACCCGAACAAATACCAGCAGGAGAGCCTGCTCAAGGCCGGCAAGGCCTTCGAGTTTCCGGGCAGCGAGGCACCATTCCAGTTCCGCCTCAAGGATGCCGGCACCGAAAAGGTCATCGCCCTGTGCACGCCCAACGACAAGAAAACCCAGATCGCTCACGACTTTACCAACAAGGCGTTCACCGATCTCGGCAACTACGAGAAGTACGCCACCCGCGCGATTGTCGTTGAAGCTGCCAAGGCCAAGGAAAAGGCAAAATCCAACGTTACTCTTGCAGCGGTAGAAAAGATCGCCAAGCGCACCGGCGTGGCGCGCACGGCGATCAAGTTCGAGGTTCGCTGATGACAACAGACCCGGAAGTCGGCCAACCGCGCGTGCCGATGCGCCGTCGCATCGTCTCATGCGGTGTGCTTGCAGCGCTTGCTTTGGCGCTGGCAATTGTCATGCCGCAATCCGCTGCGGCGCAGGATCGCATCGGCAGCGCATCGAATGTCAAAGGCCAGGCGACGGCGATCAACGACGGCGACGTGCGCAACCTGAAAGTCGCGGCGCCGATCCAGGTGTCGGACCAGCTGGCAACCGGCGCCGACAGCCGTCTGGAAGTGACATTCGCCGACGGCACTGTGTTGACCATGGGCGCCGATGCCAGCCTGAAGGTCGACGACTACGTTTTCCAGGCCCCGGATCAGAAGAATTCCCTGCAGCTTCTCGCAGTCGGCGCATTCAAGCTGGTGTCGGGCGCCATCAACAAACCCGAGGGCAACAACGTCAAGATCGTCACTCCGGTTGGTGCCCTGGCGGTGCGCGGCACCGATATGTGGGCCGGGCCGATCGATGGCGCCTACGGCGTACTGCTGATCGAGGGTCAGGTGACGGTGACGACGAACGGCGGCGCCGTGACGCTGAGCGAGCCCGGAAGCGGCACCAACATTGC
>JAHEJE010000011.1:11258-20679 GCA_024639035.1 Alphaproteobacteria bacterium | reverse complement strand
TGCCCGCGGTGCGCGACAAGCTTGTCACGCTGGAACGGGTCGGACTGGGCTACATCAAGGTC
This sequence comes from Alphaproteobacteria bacterium, assembly GCA_024639035.1. Taxonomy (GTDB): domain Bacteria; phylum Pseudomonadota; class Alphaproteobacteria; order Rhizobiales; family Aestuariivirgaceae; genus JAHEJE01. Next base: position 20,617 of record JAHEJE010000011.1, on the reverse strand, counting down.
GGCCAGCAGGCAACGACCCTGTCGGGCGGCGAGGCGCAACGGGTCAAGCTGGCCAAGGAACTGTCCAAGCGAGCGACCGGCAAAACCCTATACCTGCTGGACGAACCGACGACGGGGCTGCATTTCCACGATGTAGCAAAACTACTCGAGGTTCTCCACGAGCTGGTCGAGCACGGCAACACCGTAGTGGTGATCGAACACAATCTTGAAGTCATCAAGACCGCCGACTGGCTGATCGACCTCGGCCCTGAAGGCGGAGACGGCGGCGGGGAAATCGTCGCCGAAGGTCCCCCTGAACGGGTTGCGGCAACCAAGGGTTCCTACACCGGCCAGTTTCTTGCTCCCATCCTGGATCGGCAAAAGAAAAGCACCCAGGCGGCCGAGTAGCCGCCTCGCGGGAGCGCACAGCGCCTTCAGTTTGCAGTAACCTTGATCAGCTATAATGGCGGCGCGTTTGGCCACGTGGCAGTGATGAAGGGGCAATTCATGGCCGTTGGACCATCAAAACCTCCGGCGAACGGAGAACAATTCGAAGACCAGATCAATCGTTTGCGGTATGCGTTCCTGCTGGAGCAGGTTCCACTGCTCTATCTGGTCATGCTGACCGCCGCACTGATCGCGGCATTGGCGTTCAGGGACACCGCTCCGGTTGCTCTGGTGACGGCCGTTCCCATCGGTCTTGCCGTCGTCACAGGGGCACGCGCGATCACCTGGTTGAAATTCCAAGAACGAACGTTGACGGCCACGCAGGTCGATTTTCAGCTTACCGTGACGACATTTCTCGGCCCGATCATGGCATTTGCCTTCACCATCTGGGCCGCGGCGCTGTTCGACTACGGAAGCGAGTACCAACAAGCCCTGATCGGCATGCTGGTCATCACCTGCATGACACTGACGGCGATTATCCTGTCAATCCTGCCGACCGCGTCTTCGCTGGCCGTGGCCGCTGCGTGCATACCGTTTGCCTACAAGTTCCTTTCATCGGGGAGCATGCTGCTGATCTGCATGCTGCTGGCAACCATCGCCATCGCCGGTCTGTTGCAGCAGGTGCTGCGAAGGTACAGCTCGACATTCGAGGACCTGATCCGATCCCGGCAGTTGATGCGCGAACAACACCGGGAAATTTCCGTTGCCCGCCGTCAACTGGTCAAACTTGCCTATCGCGACGAGTTGTCCAATCTGCCCAACCAGCGGAAATTCGCACGCAAAGTCGACAGCTTGATTACCGCTAAGCGGTTTCGCTCACGGCCGCTGTTTGTCGGCGTCATAGGCCCCAATGGGTACAAGGTCATCAACAGCGCCTATGGCCAGGAAATCGGCGACCTTATTCTCACCAAGGTTGCAAAGCGTCTGAGTGCAGCGATGGCCGGACACGGCATCGCAGCCCGTCACGATGGCGACCAGTTCTCTTTCGTCCTGACATCAGCCGGAAACAGTGATGAGGCCGTAGAGTTTGCCGCCAGGTTGTGTGCCGACCTCGAACGCCCCTACCAGATCGGTCAGCGCGCCGCGCTCCTGACCGCATCGTGCGGCATATCGTGCTATCCGGAAAACGGCGGTAACGCGGAAACCCTGGTCAATCGGGCGATTTACGCCCAGCAGCATGTCAAGGGCCAGAGCAACAAGACCGTTTCCCTGTTCACCCAACTGCACGAAAGCGAAATCCAAAAGCATTCCAAGATCGAACAGGCCTTGCGGCATGCCATTGCGAAGGGCGAGTTCAATGTTGTCTTTCAGCCAATAGTCGATCTCAGGACCCGAAAGATCGCCAGTTGCGAAGCCTTGGCGCGGTGGGAGGATGACGAACTCGGTGTCATCCCGCCGGATCTGTTCATCGCAATCGCTGAAAAATCCGGTGTTATCTCGGAATTGACCTATCTACTGCTCGAAGACGCGGCCCGCGCGGCGGCGGCCTGGCCCAGCGACATCATGCTTTCCTTCAACATGTCGGCTCAGGAGATTGTCAACCCGACTGCCGGGCTGAGAGTCCTGGCGATCCTGAACGATGCCGGGCTCGATAGCCGGCGGTTCGAGATCGAAATCACCGAAACGGCCCTGCTGGCCAACTTCGAGGCGGCACAAGTGACCATTCGCGGACTGCGCGGGGCTGGCGTGAATGTAGCGCTCGATGATTTTGGCACCGGGCAGTCGGGCCTCAACTATGTCGAGAAAATCGAATTGGACAAACTCAAGATCGATCGCGCCTTCGTGTGGCCGATCGAGACAAGCCCCAAGACGAAGCATATCGTCAAGGCCATAGCCGACATGTGCAACGGTTTGCAGATCGAGACTGTGGCCGAGGGCATTGAGAATGAAAATCAAGCCCGGCTGATGCGTGAAATGGGGTGCACCTATGGGCAGGGTTACCTGTTCAGCAGACCCCTGAGCAACGATGCGTTGCTGGACTTAATGCGTTCCAAGCCAACCGCCGCACAGTCCAAGGCCGGCTGACACCTCACCATAGCCGGCCGGTGGTCTTCTATTGCGCCGTGCAGGCCGCTCAAATAGTGTCCGTGGATGGCCGTCGCCCTGTCAAAGACCCTGCCCCCGACCAACAGCCTTGTGGTGTTCGAAGCCGCAGCGCGGCACGGCAATTTCACCCGCGCCGCCGAAGAGCTGGACGTCACCCAGTCCGCCGTCAGCCGTCAGATCCAGTTGCTTGAAGATCACCTGGGCACCAGCCTGTTCCAGCGTCATTCGCGCGGTCTGGCGCTGACCGAAGAGGGCAAGCGGCTGCAGCGGGCCGTGGCCATGGGGCTGGAGCACATTGCCAATGTTTCAGCCGATATCCGGCGCAAGCGCGGTCCTGACGAACTGACGATCGCCACCAGCGTCACCTTTGCGTCCTATTGGCTGATGGCGCGCATGGCCAGTTTCCGGGCGTCTCATCCCGGCATTGCTTTGCGGCTTGTCGCCTCGTCGCCGATCATCGATCTGACCTCGTCGGGCATCGATCTGGCAATCCGGTTCGGTGAAGGCGAGTGGCCGGGTGTGGAAAGCATCCGGCTGTTCGATGACGAAATCTGGCCCGTATGTGCACCGTCCTACCTGGCAGGCCGGGCACCGATCCGGTCGCCACGCGATCTTCTCAACGAAAGCCTGTTGCATCTGAGCAAATACGATCGCAACTGGGTCACCTGGGAGGTTTTTCTGAAAGACTTCGGTGTCGAAGAGGAGCCCACCCTTCGAGGTCCGACCTATGACAACTACATGATCCTGATCCAGTCGGCGCTACGCGGCGAGGGTGTCGCCTTGTGCGGGCGCCGACTCGCAGAGGATTTTATCGCGCAAGGCGACCTGGTGCGGCCAATCCCTGAAATTCTGCGCTCCAGCCGCGGCTTCTACCTGCTCAAGCCGCGCGACAAGCAGCTCAGCCATACCGGCCGTTTGTTCGAGAAATGGCTGCTCGACGAGGCGATGAAACCAGCCGCGCCCGCGTCCGAATGATTTGCCTCGATTCGAGTTTATCTGCCCGCTTGCCGGTGCCGCGGCATTGACGATATCCCAAAGTCCCGTTGCTCACGCGCTGTTGTTGCACCTCGGCCCGGCGTCGTGTTAGGCCTCGGCCATGAGCGAGACCATTCACGTTATCGGCGGCGGCATGGCAGGCTGCGAAGCGGCCTTCCTGGCAGCACAGCACGGTTGCAGGGTTGTCCTGCACGAAATGCGGCCCGGTGTCGGCACGGACGCCCATCAAACCGACAAGCTGGCAGAACTGGTGTGTTCGAATTCATTCCGGTCGGATGATGCCGAGACCAATGCCGTCGGCCTTTTGCACGCGGAGATGCGCATGGCCGGCTCGCTGGTGATGGCGGCGGGCGATGCCTGCAAGCTGCCGGCCGGCGGCGCCCTGGCGGTAGACCGTGAGCAATTCTCCGAATACGTCACGCAGAGGATCGAAAATCATCCGGCCATTACGGTTTCACGCCGGGAAATTAAGGATTTGTCGGCCCACGACTGGGCCAATGTCATCGTGGCGACCGGTCCCCTAACCTCTTCGGACCTCGCGGCATCGATCAAGCGCATTACTGGCGACGACGGCCTGGCGTTCTTCGATGCCATCGCACCGATCCTCTACCGCGATACAATCGACTTCGATGTGACATGGTATCAGTCGCGGTACGACAAGGCAGGGCCGGGTGGCACCGGCGCCGACTACATCAACTGTCCCATGGACAAGGACCAATACTACACCTTCATCGATGCCCTGATCGCCGGTGACAAGACCCGCTTTCACGACTGGGAGGGCAACACGCCCTACTTCGACGGCTGTCTGCCTATCGAGGTGATGGCCGAACGCGGCCCTGAAACCCTGCGCCATGGCCCGATGAAGCCGCGCGGCCTGACCAACGCGCACCAGCCGGATATCAAACCCTATGCTGTGGTGCAGTTGCGCCAGGACAATGCACTTGGCACGCTGTACAACATGGTCGGGTTTCAGACGAAACTCAAGCATGGCGAGCAGGTACGGATTTTCCGTACCATCCCAGGGTTGGAAAACGCCGAGTTCGCGCGCCTCGGCGGCCTGCACCGCAACACCTTCCTCGACAGCCCCCGCCACCTCGACGACGAGTTGCGGCTGCGCGAGGCGGCGCGGTTGCGTTTTGCCGGCCAGATCACCGGCGTGGAAGGCTATGTCGAGAGCGCCGCAATGGGCATGCTGGCCGGGCGCATGGCCGTTGCACAGGCTCTCGGTCACGAGTTCATCCCACCTCCATCGACAACGGCGCACGGTGCCCTGCTCCACCACATCACCGGCGGGCATCTGGCCGACAGCGACAGCCCGGCGAGGTCGTTCCAGCCGATGAACGTAAATTTCGGCCTTTTTCCGCCGGTCGAGGTCGCAACGCAGATCGATGGCAAGCGGGTGCGCGGCAAGGACAAGCAACAGGCGCGCAAACGCGCCTACACGTCGCGCGCCCTGCGCGACTTCACTTCATGGATAGAAGAAAGCGCTAGAACGTTTCGGTGCGGCGCAGCCATAGAAGCTTGAGCTGACACCTCAGCTGTGAGACTTCGCTCGCTGTCTTGAGCCGGTTTGCGTTGCTCTTGGCCATGCGGGTCAGATGCATTTCGGCGATACTGGCGGGCCAGTAAGCCGCAAGGGCTGCGACCGGCACTTTATGCTGCAGGGCGCGCGCTTCCTGCAACCTCGCTGCGGCCTTGTGGCGCAATTTTGAGAGCACCAGATCGCAGGCGTCCGAGCGCTGGCGCGACAACACATGGGCCGGCGTCAGTTCGCTGCGGGCCAGCATGTCAAGCGGCAAGTAGCATTGGCCGCGGGCGCAATGGATCGGCAACGATCGAATGAGGCCGGTCAGGCCATAGGCGACACCGGCGTATCCCGACAGTTCCGCCAACTCATAGGCCGCATCTCCACAAAGCACACGCGCAGCGAGCTGCATCAGCATCGAGGAGGTCTCGCCCAGATACCCTTCAAGATCGTTCATCGTCAGCATCGGATCGTCATACAGGTCGAAGCGGCGGGCTTCGATCATGTTGATGAAGGCATGCTGCGGCAGGTCGGCCCGCCGGATCGTGCGCGCGAGACTTTGGGCCACAGGGTGCTCTTGCGGGGCTCGTGCATAGACCGAGCGCACGGCATCGGCCCACCATTGCAGCCTGATTTCACCGATCTGCGGTTCACTGACCTGTTCACGGACGGTGGCAATTTCCACATTGAACGCATAGAGCGCCCAAAGATCGGGGTGATGTGCGGGCGGCGCCAGCAGGCTGGTGAGATAGCGGTCGCGGTCGGCTTTTGCGACAAGATCCCGGCAATACTCTTGTGCCTGCTCGGCGGTGACGGTCATTGCCGCAGGCGGTGGCTGTCAACCGCAATCAGGGCGGCCGCCACGGGGCGCTGTTCGGCGATCAGCACATTGTAGGTGCGCACCGCCGCGCCGGTCTGCATGACTTCGAGGGCCACGCCCTTGTGCACGAACTCCCGTTCGATGTCGCGGTTCGGCCAGATCTGTTCATCACCGGTACCGAGCAGCAAAAAACCTATATCCGCTGCTTCCGACCAGACCGCCTGAAAATCGCCTTGCGAAAGGGCGCCGGCATCGCGTGGCGACCAGCTGTACATTCCGGAGGGAAGGATCAGCAGCGAGCCCTGGTGCGACATGTCGGCAAAGCGAAAGCCGCCGTTGCCGTAGGCATCGATCGCCGCCCGTTCGGGAAGATGGGGCGCTGCAGTGCTCAAGGCTTCAAGGCCGTGTGGCTTCGGCAGTCTTATCCTTGCCGCCGGCCATCTGATCGATCCGGGCGCCAAAGTAGATCAGCACCGGCGCTGCGATAAAGACCGAAGAGTAGGTGCCGATGATCACGCCCCAGATCATGGTGAAGGTGAAGCCCCGGATCACCTCGCCACCGAACACGTAGAGCGCCCCAAGCGCCAGCAAGGTCGACAGCGACGTCATGATGGTGCGCGGCAACATCTGGTTGAGCGACAGATCGATCAGATCGGACAACGGCATCTTCTTGTAGCGACGCATGTTCTCGCGCACCCGGTCGTAGACGACCACGGTATCGTTCAGCGAGTAGCCGACGATGGTCAGAATCGCCGCTATGATCGACAGGTTGAACTCGATTCCGAGAACGGCGAACAGGCCGATTGTCAGCAAAACGTCATGTGACAGGGATGCCACGGCGCCAACGGCGAACTGCCATTCGAAGCGGAACCAGATGTAGATCATCACCGCCAGTATCGACAGAATCACCGCGATTGTGCCGTCCTGTTTCAGTTCACCTGAGACTTTCGGTCCAACCACTTCGACACGCCGGTAGTCCACGTTCGACCCAAGCGCGCCCTTGACCTTGGTAATCACGCCCTGTTGGGCATCTTCGCCGCCGGGCTGGCTTTCAACGCGGATCAGCACGTCGGTCGGCGCGCCGAACTCCTGCAATTCGATATCACCAAGGTCGAGACCGCGCAGCGTATCGCGCAACGCACCGATGTCGGCCGGCTGTTCGGTCCTGATTTCAAACAGGGTCCCGCCCTTGAAGTCGATGCCGTAGTTGAGACTGAAGATGGCGAACAGCAGGACCGAGGCGACACATGCGGCGATCGAGGCCATGATGGCCGGCCGCGAAAACTGCATGAAGCCGATCTTGGTGTCATCGGGGACGAGGCGAAGCGGGCGTAGCATGGTTTGGCGTCCTTACAGCGGCACGGTCTTGGGCCGGCTCTGGCGCACCCACCAGGCGACAATCAACCGGGTCAAAGTGTAGGCGGTAAACACGGTGGTCATAATGCCGAGGCCAAGCGTCACGGCAAACCCGCGGATGGGACCGGAGCCGAGGCCGAACAGGATCACGGCGGCGATGAACGTGGTGATATTGGCATCCAGAATAGTGCCAAGTGCCTTGCTGAAGCCGGTTTCGATCGCGTTCAGCGGCGAGCGGCCGTTGCGGACTTCTTCGCGTATGCGCTCAAACACCAGCACATTCGAATCGACCGCCATTCCCAGGGTCAGCACGATGCCGGCGATGCCGGGCAAGGTCAGGGTCGCCTGCAGTAGTGACAGCACGCCGATCAGCAGCAGCAGGTTCGAGATCAGCGCGATGTTGGCGAACACGCCAAACAGCCCGTAAGTCACGATCATGAAGATCAGCACGGCGATCAGGCCGATGACACAAGCGATAAAGCCGGCGCGGACCGAATCCGAACCAAGGCTAGGCCCCACTGTGCGTTCTTCGACGATCTCCAGCTTTGCCGGCAGCGCGCCGGAGCGCAGGACAATTGCCAGGTCGTTGACCTCCTCAACCGAGAAGTTTCCCGATATCTGACCGGTGCCGCCGAGGATCGGTTCGTTGATCACCGGGGCGCTCATGACCTCCTTGTCGAGCACAATGGCGAACGGACGATTGACGTTGGCCTGGGTGAGCCGGCCAAAGAGTTGCGCGCCCTTGGTGTTGAACCGGAACGTCACGATCGGCTCGCCATTGCGGGAATCGAACGCCGGCTGGGCATCGACGAGATCGGCGCCGTCAACGGTGGCCCGGCGCGAGGTTTGAACCCAATAATCACCGCCGCCTTCACGCGATACCAACTCATCGCAACCGACGGGCACGCGCTCATCGGCAGAGGTGCGCTGGCTTTCGCAGAGAAGCTGGAATGTCAACTTGGCGGTCTGACCCAAAATGGTCTTGAGTCGCTCGGGATCCTGCAGGCCCGGAACCTGTACCAAAATCCGGTCAACGCCCTGGCGCTGAATTGTAGGTTCCGTCGTGCCGAGCGCGTTGATGCGGCGGCCGATGATCTCCAGCGACTGCTCGACCGCCCGGCTGATCTTCTGCTCAAGCCCGGTCTCGGAAAAGCTGATGGTGATGGCATCTCCCTGGCGCTCGAACTCCATTTCCTGGACGTCGGCACCCTGGTTGAAGAAACCGGTGTTTACCGACTGGCTGAGCGTTTGCAGGGCCTCGAAGGCCTCCTCGACCTTGGCCGGATCGCTGATCCGGACGACCGCGGAGCCGTTGCCGCGAGCCGCGACGGTGTGCTTGATCTTGCGGTCGAGCCACAAGGTCTGGCGAATGTCACCGCGCAGTTGCTTGGCGAGCGTCTGGCGCAAGTCAACCTTGTCGACTTCCAGCAGAACATGGCTGCCACCTTGAAGATCAAGACCCAGCGTGACTGGTGTGCTCGGCAGGAAACCTGGAATCATGCTGCGGGTCTGTTCGGAAAGAACGTTCGGCAGCGCCATCACAAAGCCTGCAAGGACAATCGCCACTGCGCTGAAGGCTTTCCATTTGGAGAAATGCAGCATTTAAGCGCGAAACCTACTTGCTCTTGGCCGCGTCTTTAACCGGTTCGCCCTTGGTGCGGACCTCGGTGATGGCGGCCTTCAGGAAGCGAACGCGGACGTTTTCGGCAATATCGACGTCAACCTCGGCGTCGTCCACGACCTTGGCGACCTTGCCGACGACGCCGCCGCTGGTCACGACGGTATCGCCACGCCTGACGTTGCTGATCAGCTGCTGATGCTCTTTCACGCGCTTCTGCTGCGGGCGGATCAGCAGAAACCAGAACACCGCCATGATCATCACAAGCGGCAGCAGCATGCCCAACAAGTCGCCACCTCCGCCGCCGCCGGCGCCTTGCGCATAGGCCGTCGAGATAAACATAAGACCTTACTCCCCAAAAATGGCTCTTCGGGGCGCTGTCAAACGGCCCGTCGTTCTCAGCGGTATATAGCGAGGCTGGCGCACAATGCAACCGCGATGGACGCGAAACCTTGTCTCTTTGCCACGCACTGGCTATTCATCGCCGGGCTATCCAGACTGCAGTATAGATTGCCAGGTGCCATGACCAAGATCCCAAGCGACGAAAGCCTGCCCGTCCTGAAGCGCATTGC
>JAHEJE010000011.1:6441-11158 GCA_024639035.1 Alphaproteobacteria bacterium | reverse complement strand
TGTGGCTCGGCTTTCACAACTGCTCGCAGGACGAGTTTCTGGAAATGGTCTACGGCTATTGCGACCACTACGGCCTCAACCACCCGCGCGATGCGATGCGCGCTGAAGCGATCGAGTGGGCGACGACGCGCGGCAGCCGGTCGGGCCGGGTCGCGTTTCAGTATGTTCAGGATCTGGCCGGCAGGCTCGGGGTGATGCTCGCTACTTGAGCATCTGCTCGTTGGCATTCCATTCCTCGAGATTGCTGCCGATCGGAACCATCACCACGTCCCGATAGGCCGGCCGGTCCTGCAACTGCTCGAACCAGCGGTCCAGATTCTTCGTCCTGGCGTGTTTGATGTCCAGGTTCTTGTAGCGCCAGAACAGGATGCCGAGCGGAATGTCGCCGTGTGAGAAATGTTTGCCGGCCAGCCAGGCCTTGCGCCCCAGACCCCTGTCAACGATCTTTAACACTTCGGCGCACTTCTTTTCCGCTGCCGTCACAGCCGTGGCATCATACTGTTCGGGCGGATTGCGCACCTTGTTGAAGAATATGACATTCAGGTGCGGGTTGAAGGTCGAGGCGGTCCAGTCCATCCATTGCTCAGCCAGGGCAAAAGCCCGGTTGCCGCGCGGTGCCAGCGTGCCTCGGCCGTAGCGTTTCGAGATATAGCGGACGATGGCATGGCTCTCGAATATTGTGATGGTGCCGTCCTTGACGACCGGCACAAGCTGGTTCGGGTTCATCTTGCGGTAGTCCGGCGTATCGGTTCCGCCGAATGCGCCGCCGACCGTATGGCGGTCATACTCGACGCCGGCCTCTTGCAGCGCCCACATAACCTTTTGCACGTTGCTCGAACTGCGCCGTCCCCATACCGTGAACATCGGGCCGATCTCCGCTGGACATTTCAGACGGCAGGATCATGCGGCGGGGGGCGTGACAAAGCAAGAGGCCCGGCGGAGGGGCCGGGCCTTTGTTGGCTCTAAACAGACCGGTTGGGGATGTGGGTACCCACCGGCTAGTTCGATGCCGTCGAACGGGCGAGATATCTCTCAGGGTCAACGGCCGAGGCCCCTTTGCGCAGCTCGAAGTGGAGCTGCGGCGAGGTCACCGAACCGGTTGCGCCGGCCTTGGCGATGATCTGGCCGCGACGAACGGTGTCGCCGCGTTTCACGAAGACCTCTTTGGAGTGGGCGTAAGCGGTGACCCAGCCATCGGCATGGCGGATCAACACCAGATTGCCGTAACCTTTCAGTTCGTTGCCTGAATAGGCGACCACGCCGGCCTCAGAGGCGCGAATGTCGGCGCCCTCCGGGACAGCGATGTTGATGCCTTCGTTGCGGGTGCCGTTCGGTTTGGAACCGTATTTCGAGATCACCCTGCCCTTGACCGGCCAACGGAAGCCGGCTCCGGTGTCGGTGCCACCGACAACTGCCTGTTCGGCCTGGGCAATGGGCTGTTCGACCTTGGCGACAGGCTGGGAAATCTGTGCCTGGTCCTTGGTTGCGGTGGTGTACTGCTGCGGCTGTTGGGCGGCTACGGTCTGGGCCGCGGGCCGGGTCGGGTTCGCCGGTGCCGAGGCGAAGCTGCCGCCGGAAGGAATGCGCAATTCCTGTCCAACACGCAGGCTGTACGGTTGCGACAGGCTGTTGTGCTCGGCAATCTTGTAGGGATGGACGCTGTAGGCCCGCCCGACGGCAAACAGGGTTTCACCAGCGCTAACCCGATGGATGTTGGTGCCGGCAAAGTTCTTGGTCGCGACCGGCGCATTTGCCGGGCGGAACGTGGCCGCCGGCGAACTCGGGTTGGAGACACCTGGCACGACGAGGGTCTGACCGACCTTCAGGGTATAGGGAACCGGCAGGTTGTTGGCGGCAGCCATCTGGCCCACGGTCAGGTTGTTGGCCCTTGAAATGCTGTAGAGCGTCTGACCCGGCTGCACCCGGACGGTTCCCGTCGCGGTGCGCGAGGCGGTGGTCGGCGGCGTGCTTGCCGGCTGCGTTGCGCTCGACGCTGCGTAGCCGGTTTGCCATGACGGACGGGTGTTGGTCGATAGCGAGGTGCCGCTCAGGTTGCTGCTCGACACGCCATTGTCGGCCGGTGCGGCGCTGCTGACGGATCCGGTCTGATTGACAGGCGGATACTCGGAAAGCCTCTGAAAGTCGGAAGAACACGCGGCCAGGAGTGCCGCTGAACCAGCTATCACGAGGGGACGAAATGCAGTCCGTGCGCGAAATTTACTCATGCTTACCATACCCAAACACCCCGGTACTTACTGACGATACTGGCGTCGATAATGATGCGGTAAGGTTAAGAGATGGTTGAAGCCGGCAGAGAAAATCATTCCGCCCTGGCAATGCCCTCCAGCAGCGGCACAAAGCGTACCGGCAGCAGACTCTGGCGTTCAAAGCCGGTTTCGGTGCGCTCGATCAATTGCAAGACCTGGCGATCGGCGGAGAATTCTACCGGGATCAACATGCGCCCGCCCTCGGCCAGTTGATCGAACAGTGCCGGCGGTATGCGGCCGGCCGGCGCACAGGCGGTCACGATGATGCGCTCGAAGGTCGTGCCCTTTGCCGGCCAGCCCATCGTGCCATCGCCGATCATCGCGGTGACGTTGCGCCGGTTCAGCGCGGCCAGCCGCTTTTCGGCGGCCTTGGCGAGCGTGCGGTAACGCTCGATGGTATAGACCCGGCGGCACAAATAAGACAAAACCGCCGTCTGATAGCCCGAGCCGGTGCCGACCTCCAGCACTTTGGTCAGGTCGGTCAATTGCAGCTTTTCCGTCATATAGGCGACGATGAAGGGCTGGCTGATCGTCTGGCCGCATTCAATGGGCAGGGCCTGGTCGGCATAGGCCATCGGCCGGACGCTGTCAGGAAGAAAATTCTCACGGGGAACTTTCTCGATCGCCTCGAGCACGCGCGTGTCGCGAATGCCCTGGGCACGCAAGCTCATGATCAGTTCAATCTTGTGTTCGTCCGTGTCCAAACCGCAGCCTCTTGCGACCCTGGGGGCATGACCTATTCGAGGACCTTACGCAAGGTATCCATCGCATCAAGCTGTGTGAGGTTCATGTGCAATGGAGTTACAGAAATATGTCTACTATATATCGCTTTTAAATCCGTGCCTTCTGCCGGATTGCTCAACTCACGCTTGAAGCCAAGCCAATAATACTGCCGACCGCGGGCATCGGTGCGTTCGTCGATCATCACCAGGTTCTGATCGCGCTTGCCCTGGCGAGTCACGCTGGTGCCCTCGACATCTTCAGGCTTGCAGTCGGGGAAGTTCACGTTCAGCAGCACTTCCGGACCGAGATTGAGCGAATGCAGCCGCTCTATCACTCCGGCACCGTGTGCGGCAGATACCTCCCAGGGAACGGTGCGCTCGGATTCAATCCCGTAGGACTGGCTGAGGGCAATCGAGCGAATCCCCAGAGCCGTGCCTTCCATGGCTGCGGCTATGGTGCCCGAATAGGTCACGTCGTCGGCGATGTTCTGGCCCCGGTTGACACCCGAGAGGATAAGGTCGGGCACGTCGGGAAGGATCTTCTTGACTGCCATCAGGACGCAATCGGCGGGCGATCCCTTGACCGCATAGCGGTGAGCCGACACCTGGCGCATGCGCAAAGGATCGGCCAGGGTGATCGAGTGAGATGCGCCAGACTGCTCGGTCTCCGGTGCCACCGTCCAGACGTCGTCGGTTATCTTACGAGCGATCTCTTCCAGCACTGCCAGGCCTTCGGCATGGATGCCATCGTCGTTGGTGACGAGAATGCGCACTATACCCGCCCTGCAATGCGTTCCGCGCCGCCCATGTAGGGCACCAGCACATCCGGTACGGTGATCGAACCGTCCTGGTTCTGGTAGTTCTCCATCACCGCGATCAGCGTGCGGCCAACGGCGAGACCGGAGCCGTTCAGAGTGTGGACGAAGTCCAACCCTTCACCATCAGTCCGTCTGTAGCGGGCATTCATACGCCGGGCCTGGAAATCACCACACACCGAGCAGCTTGAAATCTCGCGGTAGGCGCCCTGCCCCGGCAACCACACTTCTATGTCGAACGTCAGACGGGCACCGAAACCCATGTCGCCACAGCTCAGGGCCATGACACGGTACGGCAGGTTGAGTTTTCTCAGAATGCTTTCGGCGCAATCGGTCATGCGGTCGAGCTCTGCGCGGGCATCCTGCGGCCTGGCGATCGAAACCAGCTCCACCTTGGAGAATTGGTGCTGGCGAATCATACCGCGCGTGTCGCGGCCGGCGGCGCCTGCCTCGGCGCGAAAGCATGGCGTCAACGCGGTCACCCGCATCGGCAACTCAGCCTCATCGACGACCTTGCCGTTGACCAGATTGGTAAGCGGCACTTCCGCCGTCGGGATCAGCCAGCGCTCGTCGGTGGTGTGGAACAGATCATCGCCGAACTTGGGCAATTGGCCGGTGCCGTACATGGCCTGATCACGCACCAGAATGGGTGGAGCAATTTCGACATAACCGTTCTCACCGGTCTGAGTATCGAGCATGAATTGCCCGATGGCCCGTTCGAGCCGGGCCAGGCCGCCTTTCAGGATGACGAATCGGGAACCGGACATCTTTGCCGCCTGGTCGAAATCCATCAGCCCGAGGTCCTCGCCAAGCTGATAGTGTTCTTTGGCCTCGAAATCCAACGCCACCGGTTCGCCGACCTTGCGAACTTCAACGTTATCGGCTTCGGTGAGCCCCTGCGGGGTTTCGTCCA
>JAHEJE010000011.1:0-6341 GCA_024639035.1 Alphaproteobacteria bacterium | reverse complement strand
AGCAGGCACATGGGGATGGCCAGGCCGAGCTGGGAGAACGGGTCCGGCGGCGTGAAAACCGCAGCAATCGCCACCACGCCGACGATGGCATACTTGCGGCCGTTCCTGAGCTGGTCGGCGGAAACGACGCCGATGCGCCCCAGCAGCGTCAGGACCACCGGCAGCTGGAAGCATATGCCGAAGGCCAGGATCAAAGTCATTGTCAGGCTGAGGTATTCGGAAACGCGAGGCAGCATGGTGATCGACGCCTTGTTCTGCTCGCCGCCGCTCCACTCAAAGCTGGCAAAGAAGCTGAGTGCGACCGGCATAATCAAGAAGAACACCAGCGCCGCACCGGCAACGAACAGGAACGGCGTCGCAATCAGATAAGGCCGGAAGGCCGCTTTTTCGTTCTTGTACAACCCCGGCGCCACGAACCGGTAGATCTGCGTGGCGATCAGCGGAAACGCCAGAAACAACCCGCCGAACATGCCGATCTTGAGCTGGGTGAAGAAGAATTCCTGCGGTGCGGTGAAGATCAGCTTTAACTCGGTGCTATCACCAACCGCCCACTCGTAGGGCAACAGCAGGAACGAGAATATCTCGTCGGCAAAATAGAAACTGACCACGAAGGCAACGGCGAAACCGAGTACCGAACGGATCAGCCGGGAGCGCAGTTCGACCAGATGCTCGACGAGCGGAGCCTGGGATGAATCTATGTCTGCATCGCTCATCGACTAGGGCCTTCAAGCATCCTGTTTGGTCTTTGCCGGTTTCTTGCTTGCGGCCTTCTTGGGCGGCTGCTTGGGTTTGGGCTTGGAGTCGGCTTTGGTCTCGACCGCCGCGGGCGCAGGGTCGGCTTTTGGTGCGGTCTTTGCCGGTGCTGCTGCACTGGTGCCTGAGGTGTCCGGAACACCCGGCTTGGTGACCGGATCGGTCACCGTGAAATTGGTCATCTTGTTGACCTCTTTCTTCACATCATCGAGACCGGTGTCGCGGGCAGCTTCGTCGATGTAGCCCTGAAATTCGCGCGCCATGCTGCGGACCTTGGTCATGAACTGACCGACGGCGCGCAGGAGTTTGGGCAAATCCTTGGGACCGACGACGATTATCGCCACGATGGCGATCATCAGCAATTCAAAGGAACCGAGACCGAAATCAAACATTCAGGCTTGCCTACTCGTACTGCAGCGCTGGGGCCGGCCGGCAAAGACTGTCGATGCGGCCTTGAGGACGGTCAGGAGTTGACCTTCTCCTTGACCTTTTCCTTGGCAGATGACACGGACTTTTCGGCTTCGTGTTCGATGGTCTTGGCCTCGTCGGTTGCCGTTTCCACATCGTCGGCCAAGCCCTTCTTGAAGCTCTTGATGCCTTTTGCGACATCGCCCATGAGTTCGGAGATCTTGCCGCGGCCGAACAGCAGGACGACCAGCAGCACTATGATGATGATTTGCCAGGGACCGATTGACATAACTTAACTACTCCCAAATTCCCAAAAATCGATTGAGGTCACTATCGCAGAAACCCCTGAGGCCTGCAACAAACTGCGAATTTACGTCATAAGATGGTGTCATGCAGCCTCGGATGCAAATATCAGCACGTGTTCGCTGTCTATGGTAAACGGCAAAACATCTCCCGGCTTGATCTGCTGGGCCTGGGCAATGCGCGCTACAAGCGGTTGTTCCAACTCCTGAAATTGGATCGTCAATTCGGTATAATCACCGAGAAAGCGGACGTCGCGGACTTTGCCGGTCATGACGTGCCGGTCGCGGCGCCGGCTTGGGCGGATGCCTTGCGGCCTGATCATCACATTGACGGACTGACCGTCGGAAAACCCGCCTGCGTCAAAGGCAAATGCCCCAAACGCCAGCTTTCCGGATTGGGCGATCCCGCTGAATTCGTTGAAATCGCTGAAAAAGCGCGCCGCTTCGGGATCAATCGGGTCGCTGTACAGCTCATTGGGCGTGCCGGCCTGGATCAAGCGGCCCTGCCGCATCAGTAGAATGCGGTCGGCCATGCCCATGGCTTCGGCCGGGTCATGGGTCACCAGCATAGAACTGGCCCGGGTTTCCTTGAGCAAGGCCAGCGTCTCCAGTCTCACCCGGTCGCGCAGGCGCTGATCGAGGCCGGAAAACGGCTCATCCATCAGCATGACCGCCGGCCGCGGGACAATGGCCCGCGCAAGCGCCACTCGTTGCTGTTCGCCGCCTGACAGGGCATAGGGATAGTTTGCCTCGTACGACGCCAGCCCGACCCGCTTGAGCGCCAGGCGGGCCTCCTTCAGGGCAATCTTGCGATCGAGAGATTTCAGACCGAAGGCGACGTTCTCCAGGATCGTCAGGTGTGGAAACAGGGCATAGTCCTGGAACATCAAGCCGATGTTGCGTTTTTCCGGCGGCACGAACGTCGATGGTCCGGCGATTTCCTGGCCGTCAAGCAGCAGCCGGCCCGATTTCGGCCGTTCGATGCCGGCGGCAATCCGTAACAATGTCGTCTTGCCGCAACCGGACGGCCCGAGAAGACAGACAACTTCGCCGGGACGCAGCTCGAAGCTTACATCGTGAACCGCTTCCAGCTTGCCGAAACTAAGCGAGATGTTTTCAAACACCAGACGCGAGGCGAACGTCGCTGCGGCTGTGCCGCGCGGGCCCCACTCGGCGTGGGTGGTTGCCTCTATGTCCATCTGTTGCACCGTCATCGGCGCACCGTTTACACCATAGCGCTGCGGTGCGCCATGCGCTTTTGCGTGACCGCCTTACGGCTGCTGTGCGGTGCTCAAGCGGTTTCGTCGGATGTTTCAGGCAAATCCATCTCCAGCGGCGGCTGCAGATCGTCTTCCTCAAGCGGGTCTTCGTCCGGCGTCAGATCATCATGGTCCCGCGGGCTGGGCATGTCGAAATCGGGCGGCAGGTTGGCATCGAGCAGCCCGGCGCCCTTCAGTTCGTGCATTCCCGGCAGATCGGACAGGGCATTCAATCCGAACTGGGCGAGGAAACCCTCAGTAGTGCCATAGGTCACCGGTCGGCCCGGGGTGCGGCGGCGTCCGCGCATTCTGATCCAGCCGATTTCAAGCAAAATATCGAGCGTGCCCTTGGACGAGGTCACCCCGCGAATCTCCTCGATCTCGGCCCTGGTCACCGGTTGGTGGTAGGCGATGATCGCCAGGTGCTCCAACGCAGCGCGGGACAGTTTTTTCTGCTCGACCGCCTCACGTCGCAGCAGGAAACTCAGGTCTTCAGCGGTTCGGAACGTCCACTTGCCGGCAATCCGGGCCAGATTTACGCCACGCTCGGCATAATCCTGCTTCAGTGCCGACAACACTGTTTCTATGTCGCTGCCCTCCGGCAAACAGCCGGCCAATTCGACCTCGTCCAACGGTTCGCTGGCCGCAAACAGGAGAGCTTCGACCACCCGCATCTGATGCGACAGCTCGGCGCGCGGATGGACCGCGACGTTGCGCAGGCTCTTGGCCATTGTGGTTTCCTCCTCAGCGCCGTGATCTCTTGCGGTTTGTGTGCTCACAATGGTCTCCATTGTTGGTTGCGACGTATCGCCATCAGACTGCTTCTGCCCGGCGGCGAATGTAGATGTCCGAAAACGAGGTTTCCTGGCGGATTTCCAACACGCCTTCGCGCGCCAACTCCAGGGATGCGGAGAAACTGGAGGCGATCACCGAGGGCCGCAGGTCCGGTTCCACCAGGTATTCGGCAATCCAGCCGTCAAACCTGCCCCAGTCGTCCATGTCGCCGATCAGCCGTTCCAGGGCAGCGCGGGCCTGTTTTACGCTCCAGGTCGGCAGGCGGCGGATTTCATAGTTGCGATGGGTACAGGCTTTCTGACGACGCTCGGCATAGGCCTTCAGCAGATCGACGATATTGTCGGCATAGTCCCGGGTGGTCTCGACAATCAGCGGTTCCGGCGCGCCGCGGGCGAAGACGTCGCGGCCAAGCTGGTTGCGCGCCATCAACTGCGCGCCGGCTTCGCGCATGGCCTGCAGCCGCTGCAGCCTGAAGGCCAGGCGAGCGGCCAGTTCCGACGCCGGCGTATCGTCCTCATCTTCAATCTGCGGGATCAGGAGGCGCGACTTGAGGTAGGCCAGCCAAGCCGCCATCACCAGATAGTCGGCAGCCAGTTCGAGCTTCATCCGTCTGGCGGCGTCAATGAACTTCAGGTATTGCTCGGCCAGCGCCAGAATGGAAATTTTGGTAATGTCGACCTTCTGGTTGCGGGCCAGTTGCAACAACAGGTCGAGTGGACCTTCAAAGCCTTGCACGTCGATGATCAGCGCTTCGGCCGGGCCGTCGTCGGGCACAAGCCGAACCGGACCGTCGCCATCCGGCCACAGTTGCGGTTCGTTTGTCGTTCTCACATCGCCAGGCATTGCCTTTGCGACTCCCGTTTAAAGCTCTCCAATCCCCTAGGATCAGGACCCTAGAGCCGAGCATACAGATTCGCCGGACTTTCATGGCGATATCCGCAGGAATATTAGACTGATTCGGGCATCAACCTGCCATAGAGGTAAAGCGCACGGTCGCGGTCGTAGTCCGAGGGCACACGCAACGCGGCCGTGGCGCGCCGGGCCCTGTCCAGGGCAGGACCGGTCAGTTCTCCGGCGGCAACGGCCACCTGGCGCATTTCGCCAAGGTCGCCATTGCAATGCAGCATCATGTCGATGCCCGCCTCGCGCGCACGGCGTACCTTGTCCGTCATGGAACCTGACAAAGCCTTCATCGACAGATCATCGGTCATCAACAGCCCGTCAAACTGCATCTCCCGCCGGATCACGCCCTCAACCAACGAAGCAGACAGCGTTGCCGGCTGTTCTGCGTCCAGGGCCGAATAGACAACATGCGCCGTCATCGCCATCGGCAAATCCGCCAGGGCGGCAAACGGCGGGAAATCTATGGCCCGCAGCTCGTCCGCGGATGCATCCACCACCGGGAGATCAAGGTGACTGTCGGCTGTCGCCCTGCCGTGACCGGGAATGTGCTTGATCACCGGAAGGACGCCGCCGGCCATCATTCCGCATGCGATGGCACGGGCGAGACAGATGATGACCAGGGCATCACTGTCGTAGGCCCGGTCACCGATCACGTCGTGTCCGTCAGGCTGGGGCACATCGAGAAGCGGCACGCAGTCTGCGTTGATGCCGACCTCGCTGAGGTCATCGGCCATCAGCCGGCTTACCAGCCGGGCCGCGGTCAATCCTTGCAACGGATTGTCGCGGTACAGTTCGCCATAGCGCCGCCCGGCCGGGTAGGCCCGCCATTCCGGGGCTCCCATGCGCTGCACCCTGCCCCCTTCCTGATCGATCAGCACCGGAGCATCGGGGCGGCCGACCAGTTCTCGGAACCGGCTCACCAGCGCGCCGGTCTGCGCCCGGTCGCGGATGTTGCGTTTGAACAGGATCAGCCCCCAGGGACGGTGCTCGCGAATGAAGGAACACTCGTCGCTGTTCAGTTCGGTCGCGGCGCAACCGCAGATGAAGGCACCGGTTGTCACGCGTTTACCTCAACTCTCGGATGTCGGAATACAGGGGGCTGACGGCTCACGTCACTGGCGGCGCACGAGGCAGTCTTTCTCGCCGGATGCGATCAGCGAGTTGCACAGGTTCGATGCGGCCTGTTTTGTGGCAAGCGTCCCGACGCCAAGCCGGTAGAAGGTTCCGGCAGCGCCCAATTCAGCTTTCTGAATGCGCGGCTGAAGATTTCCGATCAGGCCAGAATGTCGGCCGCGCAGGCGCTGAAACTCGTTCTCGGCCTCTCCTTGCGAGCGGTACGATGCCAACTGCACGACATAGCCGCTGCCGCTCGAGGCAGCGGGCTGGGTCGGTTGCGGTGCAGGCGCCACCAGTGCCGGAGACGGTTGGGCCGGAGCCGGACTTGGCGCCAAGGCGGGCTGGGACGTCGACGGCTGGAGTGCCGTGACCTGTTGCGGAGCTGTGGCCGAAGCGGCGGTGCCTCCGCTCAGGGCATTCCTGCTGTCGGCCAGAGGGTCTTCGTCGCTCAATCGGCCGGACGTTCTGCGGGTCGCGCCGTCGGATGAACTCTGAAACAGGTTCGGCAGTTGAAAGCCGGATTGGGATTGCGGTTGGGCCGGTTCGTTAGTCGCAGGCTGCGGTGCCAGGACGATCGGGCCGCTGCCAGATGCGGGTTGCGAGGGAACAGGAGCGGGTTCTTCCGGCGCAGGTGCGGGCGCAGGAATAGCCTGCGGTTGGGTGGTGGTTCTGGCGGCTATGCGGCGCGGTTTCCTGCGCGGCAGTGGCGGCGAACTCAACCTCGAAGTCGTTGCAGGGGCGGATACGGCCGACTGGAGTGTAGTGCTTGAGGGCGTCTGAACGGTTCCGGCCGCAGGCTCAGACG
>JAHEJE010000194.1 GCA_024639035.1 Alphaproteobacteria bacterium | reverse complement strand
ACCACCTGCTGAAGTTCGGGGACTGCGAACATCCCGTGGCGCTGCAACTGGGCGGCTCGCAGCCGCGCGAGCTGGCCAGGGCCGCACGCTTTGGCGCTGAGGCCGGCTACGACGAAATCAACCTGAATGTCGGTTGCCCATCCGACCGTGTGCAATCCGGGACGTTCGGCGCCTGCCTCATGGCCCACCCACACATCGTCGCCGATTGTGTTGCCGCAATGCAGGATGCCGTCGACATCCCGGTGACCGTCAAATGCCGCATCGGCATCGATGATCAGGATGACGATGCCGATCTCACCCGGTTCATCGATACGGTCTCCGCAACCGGGTGCAAGACGTTCATTGTCCATGCCCGCAAGGCCTGGCTGAAGGGGCTCAGCCCAAAGGAGAACCGCGAAGTTCCACCGCTCAACTACCGCCGCGTCCATCGCCTCAAACAGCAAAGGCAGGACCTGGAGATCATCATCAATGGCGGCATCAGGACCCTGCCCGATGCTCTTGAGCACCTCGGCCATGTCGACGGCGTCATGGTCGGCCGAGCCGCCTATCAGAACCCATGGCTGTTGGCGCAAAGCGACAGCGCGCTGTTCGGCGCCCCGGCTCGCGTCAGCGACCGTTTTGCAGCCGTCGAACACTTCATGCCTTATATCGAAGAACAGCTGGCGTCTGGTGTCTACCTGTCGCGCATCACCCGCCACATGATGGGGCTGTTCCATGGCCAGCCCGGCGGCCGCCTTTGGCGCCGTTACCTTAGCGAAAATGCCCACAAACCCGAGGCTGGCGTCCACACCGTCGCTGCCGCCATGGAACAGGTCCGCCTGGCGGTGCCTCAACCGGCGGCAGCGGAATAGATCAGCGCGCCGGAATAACGTCGAACGCGACCGAGATCCGCCTCTGGCTCGATTTGAACGGCACCGTGCCGTGATAGAGATAGGCCGGAAACAGAACCATCATGCCTTCGTGCGGCTTTAAAACCCGGCTCGGGAACGTTGCCTTGGACAGCAGTTCGACCGGCGGCCGACCGACCTCGAGCCCACCCGCAACCAACCCCTGTTCATCCGGCTCGGCCGCGGCAATCTCATCCGGTATGGTGACATAGTAACAGCCGCTCAGGTATCCACTCTTGTGGATGTGCGGTAGCTGATTGCCCTGCCGGTCCAGAACAGCCGCCCAGGCTTCAATGGTATAGCGCGCCGGGCGATGGGCAAGATACGGATGTGTAGCCGTTCCAATACCTTCCAGATATGTCTCGACCGCGGTGTGCAGCAAGATTTCAAGGTCCGCCATCGGTCCCGTGGTTTCGTGTCCGTTGATGTTGGCGCCGATCTTCAGCGCCGGATGATGCCACGTCGGGTGGTTTTCCGGCGGCGTCTTCAACTCCGGATAGTTGAGGATGTGATCCTCCAGAGCACGGTTGAATGCCGCCAGGTCCGCATAGCTCGAAGGCACCGCGACATCGCTCACATGCAGCAACGTGTCGAAATCGAACCAGGTTGCTGCTGCCTGCGCATCGCCGGCCTCAACAGCCAGCAGGGCATGAAACGCCATGGCTTCGATATCGCTCGGTTCGCGCCGCAGCCAGTCCGCCGCATGGCGGTAGGCATCGTCGGTGCGGCCGAGCTCCATCAACACCGCCAGCAGGTTGTTGTAAACGAACAGGTGCTGATCGTTGCCCTTGATCGCGGCTTCGTAGTGGCGCACGGCCTCTTCCAGTTCGCCCGTGTGCTGTGCCGCAATTCCCGCTGAAGCCTCGACCGCGCTGTGACCCGGCAGCTCCCTTAGAATCCCACGGTAAATATCGAGGGCATCATACCACTTGCCCTGTTTGGCCATCAGATCGGCATGCCGAACCGCAACCTCGAGACTGTCCGGGTCGAGATCCCGTGCCTGCTTCAGCATTTCCGCCGCCCGCTCGTATGCGCCGGCATTTGCGAATTGTGCCGCCAGGCTGGTCCGGGCGCGCACCGGGTTCGGCGCCTTGTCGACATCCTTGGCGCAGGTCTCCAGGTGCGGCAGCGCGTCATAGCCCCGCTCAAGGCGGATCAGGGCCGCTGCCGACAGCATATGCGCCGCCAGCAGGTTCGGCCGTTCGGCGAGAATCTCATTCAGCACGCCAAGCGCCTGGTGCGTTTCGCCGGCAGACATCAATGCTTTGGCATCAGCTACGGTGCGCATCATTCAGGACGACCATTCATCGGCATTCGGCATATTCATCACTTCTACATGGCTCGCCGCCCTGTGACAATTCAGTAATCCGACGTGACGCGATCGGGACCCCATTCCGCCTTCGCCATTGACGGACGCAAAGACATGGCTTAGCCCTGTGCGCGGGACACCCCTCCCCAACGAGGGGCATGCATCTGAGAGGATGAGCATATGACGACCATCGACCCGCCGGCCGCACGGCCGGACAATCCGCGCTTTTCGTCCGGGCCTTGCGCCAAGCGACCCGGATGGACTCCAGGCTCCCTGCAATCTGCTTTTCTCGGCCGCTCGCACCGTGCGAGCGAAGGCAAGGCGCGTCTGCAACGCGCCATCGACCTGACCCGAGAAGTTCTTGAAGTTCCCGACAGCCATCTGATCGCCATCGTGCCGGCATCGGATACCGGCGCTGTGGAAATGGCCCTGTGGAACCTGCTCGGCGCGCGCGGCGTAGACATGCTGGCCTGGGAGAGTTTCGGCAAGGGCTGGGTCACCGATGTCAGCAACCAGCTGCAGCTCGGCGACACCCGCATTCTTGAAGCGGATTACGGCCATCTGCCTGACTTGACCCAGGTGGACTTCGATCGCGACGTCGTCTTCACCTGGAACGGAACCACCTCCGGCGTCCGGGTGCCGGATGCAAACTGGATCCCGCAGGACCGCCGCGGCCTGACAATATGCGATGCCACCTCCGCCGCCTTTGCCCAAAGACTGGACTTCTCCAAACTCGATGTCGCGACCTTCTCCTGGCAGAAGGTTCTCGGTGGCGAGGCAGCGCACGGCATGCTGATCCTCAGCCCGCGCGCCGTCGAGCGTCTGCAGACCTACACCCCGCCATGGCCGTTGCCGAAGATCTTCCGGCTGACCAAGGCCGGCAAGCTGATCGACGGCGTATTCCGCGGCGAAACCATCAACACGCCCTCCATGCTGTGCGTTGAAGACTACATTCAGGCGCTGGAGTGGGCCCAGGGTCTCGGCGGCCTCGATGCCCTGATCGCGCGTGCCGATGCCAATGCCGCCGTGGTCAACGATTGGGCCGATGCCACAGCCTGGATCGAGAACCTGGCGGCGGCCCGCGAGACCCGGTCCAACACCTCCGTCTGTCTGGTGCTTAAGGGTGTCGACGCCAGCGTGCCCAAGACCATGGCCAGGTTGCTCGACGAGGCTGGAGCGGCCTACGACATCGGCGCCTACCGCGATGCCCCGCCGGGTCTGCGCATCTGGTGCGGCGCAACCGTCGAGACCGCCGATCTGGCCGCACTCATCCCATGGCTGGACTGGGCCTACGCAACCGCCACTCGCTGAATTCCAATCTCATTCGCAACAGGAGGTCCACAATGGCCCCGCGCGTTCTCGTCTCGGACAAACTTTCCCCCACCGCCGTACAGGTCTTCAAGGACCGCGGCATCGATGTCGACTATCAGCCGGACCTCGGCAAGGACAAGGAAAAGCTGCACGCCTGCATAGCCGACTACGACGGTCTGGCCATCCGCTCGGCGACCAAGGTCACCGGCAAGCTGATCGGCCAGGCCGAAAACCTGAAAGTCGTCGGCCGCGCCGGCATCGGCGTCGACAATGTCGATCTGGCGGCCGCTTCGGCCAGGGGCATCATCGTCATGAACACTCCGTTCGGCAATGCCATCACCACCGCCGAGCACGCCCTGTCGATGATGATGGCGCTGGCCCGCCAGATTCCCAAGGCCGATCAGTCGACCCACCAAGGCAAATGGGAAAAATCGCGCTTCATGGGGGTCGAGCTGTTCAACAAGACGCTAGGCCTGATCGGTTGCGGCAATATCGGCTCGATCGTCGCCGACCGGGCGCTTGGCCTGAAGATGAAGGTGCTGGCCTATGATCCATACCTGTCGCCGGAACGCGCCATGGATATCGGTGTCGAAAAGGTCGGTCTCGACACCCTTCTGGGCCGGGCGGATTTCATTTCGCTGCACACACCGCTCACCGACAAGACCCGCAACATCCTCGATGCCAAGGCGCTGAGCAAGACCAGGAAGGGCGTGCGCGTCATCAACTGCGCCCGCGGCGGTCTGGTAGACGAGGTTGCATTGCGCGCCGCCCTTGATGCTGGCGATGTGGCTGGCGCGGCCCTCGATGTGTTCGCCACCGAACCGGCGACGGACAATCCTCTGTTCGGCTACGACACGGTGATCTGCACGCCCCACCTCGGCGCCTCGACGTCTGAGGCCCAGGAAAATGTCGCGGTGCAGATTGCCGAGCAGATGTC
This sequence comes from Alphaproteobacteria bacterium, assembly GCA_024639035.1. Taxonomy (GTDB): domain Bacteria; phylum Pseudomonadota; class Alphaproteobacteria; order Rhizobiales; family Aestuariivirgaceae; genus JAHEJE01. The sequence goes on along the minus strand of JAHEJE010000194.1, from coordinate 1,241 downwards.
GGACTATCTGCTGAGCGGCGCGGTGACCAACGCGCTCAACATGCCGTCGATCTCCGCCGAGGAGGCGCCCCGGCTGAAGCCCTTCATCGCCCTCGTCGAACAGCTCGGTTCGTTCGCCGGGCAACTGACCGAAACGGCCATCAAGGGGGTGCGCATTGAGTATGCCGGTGAGGCCGGCACGATGAACACCCGCGCCCTGACCTCGGCTCTGCTGGCAGGTCTGTTCCGGCCAATCCTCGGCGATGTCAACATGGTTTCGGCTCCGGTGATCGCCAGCGAACGCGGCATCAGCGTCGATGAGACCCGCCAGACCAAGCGTGGCGCCTACGACAGTTATGTCCGCTTGACCATCACCACCGAAGTGCAGGAACGTTCGGTTGCCGGCACGGTATTTTCCGACGGCAAGCCGCGTATCATTCAGATCAAGGGCATCAACATGGAGGCCGAACTGGCCGAGCACATGCTTTATGTCACCAACGCCGACAAACCGGGCTTCATCGGCGGCCTCGGGACCGTGCTCGGCAACGCCGGGGTTAACATCGCGACGTTTCATCTCGGAAGGCAATCGCGCGCCGGCGATGCCATAGCACTTGTGGAAATCGACGACGCTGCCTCGCCGCAGGTCCTGCAACAGGTTTCCGACCTGCCGCATGTCCGGCAAGTCAAGCCGCTCAGATTTTAGTCGATGAAATCCCCGCGCTTGCCAATCTGCCGGATTCCTTCCTACAGTAGCGGCCCTGGTCGTTAGGGAGGGATCTGCCGTGGCGGAGTTTGAGCTGTATTGCTTTGGTGAATCAGGCAATGCCTACAAGGCTGCCCTGATGCTTAATCTGGCCGGCCTCGAGTGGGATGCCCGTTTCGTGGATTTCTTCAACGGCGAAGCGCGCAGCGAGGCCTATCTGTCACAAGTCAACGAGATGGGCGAGGTGCCGGTGCTGCTGCACGGGCCGGTCAAGCTGTCCCAGACCGGCGTCATCCTTGAGTATCTGGCCCAGCGTTCGGGCGCCTTTGGACCGCATGACGAGGACGAGCGCCGTGAGATTCTGCGCTGGATCCTATTCGACAATCACAAGCTGACGGCAAACATCGCCACGCTGCGGTTCCTGCTGCAGTTCGCCCATTCCGGCGAAACCGAGGTCACCAAGTTCCTGCGCGGTCGCGCCCAGGCTGCATTGAAGATCACCGAACAGCACCTGGCCGGCGGGCCGTTCATTGTCGGCGGCCGCCCGACTATCGCCGAT
>JAHEJE010000193.1 GCA_024639035.1 Alphaproteobacteria bacterium | reverse complement strand
TTCACGACGGCGGCGCCGGCGACCGGCTCGATGGCGACGACCGGGCCGCCATCCGGGCGCTCGGCGAGGCCTGCGAGGTGTTCTGGCTGACCGGCAACCACGACCCGGACGCCATCGACGGTATCGGCGGGCATATCGCCGATGAGGCCGCCCTCGGCCCGCTGACCCTGCGCCATATCTCCCGGCCCGGCGCCCGTGACGAGATCACCGGCCACCTGCATCCGGTCGCCAGCATCGCCCGGCGTGGCCGGCGGTTGCGCCGCAGGTGCTTTGTCTCGGACGGTTCGCGGCTGGTGATGCCGGCGTTCGGCGCCTACACCGGCGGGCTCGATATCGCCGCTGCGCCGTTCCGGCAGATGTATGGCGACAACAAGCTGTCGGTGTGGATGCTCGGCCGCGACAAGGTCTACCGGGTGAAGTCGTCTCTGGCGATCAGGCCAGCGCCATAGCGACCTGCCTGGCGATCAGCAGCAGGATGGCCGGGACCACGAGCGCGCTCAGCACCATGCGCAAGGTGGCGAACCACTGCGGCAGGCGGCCCTTGTCGGCGGCCACCACATCCCACAACGCCTGCAGCAGGAAGCCGCACACCAGCACCGCCAGGGCGATCAGCACCGGCATGAACATGGCCGCGAACCCGGCCAGCGCGGGGACCACGCTGACGGCCAGGGTCAGCCCGCGCACCGTGCGGCCGGCCGGAGCAATCTCCAGCCCCCAGCGGATGCCGCCGAGAAACGACAGGATGACCGCACCGTAGCCGATGGTGATCGCCGCGGCCCGTTCGCTGCCGACCGGATCGCTGGTCGACCAGAACAGCAGCGTCGCCAGCCAGAACGGCACGACGCCGGCGATACCCAGATAAAGGGCGCTGGCGGGAATCCGGTTTTCGTCTGGAAGATAGGCAGGCAGATACATTGCGCCGGGTCCAACGGTTTCAGTCGAACCCAAGCGGAACAGGTCTCGCTGCCGGAGTCAATGGCGGCGGTCAGCCGGGCGGTTTCAGGTCTGGCGGGCGGCGAGCCGCTTGACCAGATCGGCGTCGACGTTGCCGTTGACCGGGGCGCCGGTCTGGAGCTGGAACAGGCGAACCGCATTGGCGGTCCGCGAGCCCATCACGCCGTCGACCGGCCCGACGTCATACCCCATGCCGGACAACAACTTCTGGGCCTTGAGCACCAGTTCCTTCTGCGACAGCAGGGCGAGGCTCGTATCGCTTTCGGCCGGGGCGGCCGGCGCGTTGACAGCGACCTGCCAGGCGGGGTCGCTGATGGCCACGAAATTGCCCTTTGCGTCGGGTTTCTTCGGCGCCCACTTGGCAATTCGCGCATCTGTTTCAGACTTCTGGCTTGCGGTCAGGAACGAGGCCAGGGTGGCCATCTTGGCCTTGCCGTCAGCGTCTCCGTGGCGGGCGGCGATGCCGTACCAGAAATAGGCCGACTTGGTGCTTTGCTCGACACCAAGGCCGCGCTCGTACAGAACCGCCAGGTTGTACAGGCTGTCCTTCAGGCCGTACTCGGCAGCTGCCTGGAACCACTTTGCCGCCTTGTCGAACTGGGCATCGTTGTTGGTGTTGTTGGCATGGATGACGGCCAGATTGTGCATCGCCTTGACGTTGCTGGCGGCGGCGGCCTCGGCGTACCATTTGCGCGCCATGGCGATGTCCTTGGCCATGCCGTTGCCGCGCTCATAGAGCGTGCCGAGGCGGTACTGTGCCGGCGCCAGGCGCTGATCGGCGGCCTTGCGATACCAGTCCGCAGCCTCTGCAAAATCGCGCTCCACCGTCTTGCCGTCGAGATAACGGCTGGCGATCACGAATTGCGCATTGGCATCGCCGCCTGCCGCAGCATCGCGCAGCGCCTTGGAGCCAAGAGCCTCGGGCAGCGCCGACAGGTCGCCGGCCTGGTCGGTAAAGGCGGCCTCGACAGCCGGCAGGCCGCTGGTCTCGACCGCTTCGGAGGTGGCCGGGGCAAGGGCATCGGCACGACTCGAGGTGACATCGGGAACGGCAAGCGAGGCCGTCGTCATTTCAGGTTGCGGCAGTGCCGGCGGTAATTGCGCATCCGATGTGGCCAGCACGGCATCGACGCGGTTCGCCATATCGCTCGGCTGGCTGTCTTGCACACCGGCGCTGTGGACGCCACCGGCCAGGGGCGCCTTGCTGGCAAGCTCGCCGCGGCTGGTTTGCGGCCCGCTGATCGTTGCCTGCAGACCATTGTTCGACACCTGCGAGAACAGGCGTTTTCCGGCATCGCCCATGGCGTAGGCCGACACGGCGGCCAGCAACACCAGGCCGGCCAGGATCAGGTGCAGACGCCGGCTCTTGCTGCCGCCGGTTTCTTCGTCGTCTTCGTCCGGCAGCGGAGAATCGCCGGCGAACTGATCATCGGGCGATCTGCGGAACGGCAGGCTGAACAGGTTGGCGAAGCGGCCCGGCTGTTTGTCGTCGCTGGCCGACGCGGCACTGCGCGATGTCAGGCTGTTGAGGCCGCCGAGGATCGACGAGCGCTGGGTCGCGGCGTTCTGGGCAGCGCGGCGAGCCGCGGCGATGAAATCCTCCGATGCAGCAGCCGGGGCGGCCGGGGCGGCCGGGGCCGGCGCGGCGGCAACCGGCTCGGGCTGAAACTCGGGCATCTGCGGCGCCGAGCCGGGCTCGACGGCGGCAGGGTCGTCGGGCATGGGTTGCTGCGGCGCGGCCGGCATCTCGTGGGCATAGAACTCAGGCTCTTCGCCGCCGATAGCGTTGGTGGCAAACGGATCGCCCGGGTGTGCCGTGCCGGCTGCCGGCTGCGGATCGCTCGGCGGCAGGGCCGATGCGAACTCCGATTCAATGATCATTTCCGGCGTCGGTTCGCCGGACACCGCCGACAGGATCGGGTCGGCCGTGCCCACCAGATCCGCCGCTGCAACCGGGGCAGCGGGGACGGCCTGCATCATCGGTGCGACTGCTTCGCGGCTTTCCAGTTCGGCCAGCTTGTCGATGATCTGTTCCAGTGTGTCGTGGACCGCCTCCAGGGTTTCCTTGGTGCGCTGATCGGCAGCCTCGGCACTTGCCTTGACCGCCGTCAGGCCGCTTTCCAGCGCCTGCAGATCGGCCGATGGCGCGGCCGGAGCGCCGCCCTCTGTAGACTGGCCGGCCAGGGCACGGGTTTCCTCGACGCTGCGATAGAGCTGCTCGATGGCCTGTTCGATGATGCTGAGGTGATCGAACTTGCTCTCGGTCGCCGTCAGGCGCTCGCTGAAGCTGTGCATCTGGTCGGAGAAACGGCTTGCCGATGCCGGGTCGCCGGGGTTGGACATGGCCGCATGCAGGTGTGCATCCATGGCCTGGACGCGCTGTTCCAGATCGGCCAGCTGCGGGCTGAGCGCCGATGCGTCCATCTGTTCCAGCCGTTGCCCCATCTCCGTCAGCCGGTCCTCCAGGCTGTGCAGCGAGGCGGAACCCTGGTCCTGGGCGAGTTGCCCGGAGATTTGCTCGACGGCAGCACGCAGGGCGTTGACATCGCTTTCCGGCGCCGCGTTGGTGTTGACGTTGTCAAGGCGCTGGTTGAGGCTTTCAATCTCGGCGTAGATGCGCTGAACGTCAGCGTCCGGCTGTTTCTGGCCCTGCAGCTCGGTGATCAGCGCCTTCAGCCGTTCCTCGAGCTTGTGGCCTTCGCCGCGGGCCGCCTGCTCGGCTGCCGCCTGGGCCTGGCCGACGACGGCATCGGTGGAGTGACGGACCGCATCGATGCGTTCGGCAAGCTGGCTGACCTGACCCTGCACGTAGGCCTGAAGTTCGCGGCTGGAGTCATTGCGGGATTTTTCCAGCCGGGCGGCCAGCTCGTTGACGCGCTGTTCCAGGCCGGTGATCGCCGGGGCATCGCCGTTGAGCTTCTCGTGTGCCGCCTCGGCCGCCTTGGCGGCCATCTCCGACATGCGCTGCTGGATGCCCTTCAGGCTGTCGCGGGTGGCGATTTCGGAGGACTCGATGTGATCGACGATGTTGCGCATGGCCGATTCGAGGGCGCTGAAGCCGGGCACATCTTCCGGTTTCTGCGGCATCGCCGGGGCGGCATGATCAGTGGCGGCCAGCTTGTCCGAAACGTTTTCCAAGCGGGCCTGTACGCGATTGATGGCTTCTGCCGAGGTGCGTTCGTGGGCGGCGATGCGGTCGATCAGCGCCTGGATCTCAAGATGGCCGTCGCGCCGGTCGCGGATCGGCTCATCGCGCGCCGGTTCGCGATAGCGGGACCTGGGGGCCGCCGGGCGGGTTTCGGACAGCATCGAGAGCTGGCCGGCGAGGGAATCGAGCCGCCGCGAAATGTCCATGTCGGCGGTCGCGGAGGTTGAGGCTGAACGGGGCTGGATTGATTCTCTCACAGACGTGAACTCTCGTGACTGTTGCGCTGTTCTGCGGGCGGGGTGGGGAAGCGTCGTGGCATGGTCCGGTTCATCGTCATTGGTGGTTTCCTTGATAACCGTGTTCAACCATTGGCCCAGGGTCATGCCGGCTTGGCGGGCTGCACGCTTTGCGGCTTGCCGGGCTTCGCCGTCGATACCCTTTACGCTCCACGGACTTCCCGGCCTCATCTGACTTCTCATTCTTCCGTCTGGCCCGTAACCGCGCTGCGGCATCGCAAGCAAGGTGCGATTCGCAGGCGGCACACGCCATCACCTGTCAAAGGTTAACGATGTTGGTAAATTTTGAGTTAAGTACAGGCACGGAATTACGCTGTGGGACCCTGCGGTTATCGGAATTGTTCAAGAATTGCTTGACGAAGGGGCAGCTTTTGAGGGATTGTGCCCTCGTGGAATGAAGGGGAGCTGCGATCGATATCGTGATGTCGACGCATGCAGTGTGGCGGTTTGTCGCACAATACGAGCAGAGGTTGACGTTAACGACAACGGAAACCATTTGGTGCGTGCGTGCACCACCGGGGCCAAGCTCCCGGCGGTAACCGCGTGGTTTTGACGTTAAGAGGAATGCAATGAGCGAAAGCAACACCGAATTGCGAACGGACCGGGACAAGACATACTCGATAACCGAGTTGTGCCGGGAGTTCAAAGTAACGCCGAGAACCCTCAGGTTCTATGAGCAAAAAGGCCTTCTGGCACCGGCTCGCCGGGGCTGGACACGGATTTTCAACTACCGGGACCGGGCGCGCCTGAAGCTGATCCTGCGCGGCAAGCGCGTCGGGTTCTCGCTGGAAGAAATCAAGGAAATGCTTGATCTCTACCAGCTCCGCGATGGGCAGATGACCCAGCTGACCGTGGCGTCATCGAAGCTGCGCGAGCGGCTTGTGGCCCTGCGCGAGCAAAGAATCGAGATCGAAGAAGCCATCCTCGATCTGGAGCGGACCTGCGACATCGTCGACGGAATGCTCAAGGAAAAGAACGCCAAAGTGGCGCAATCGGCGTAAGGAACGTCGAAGTTACTTTTTAAGTTGGATGGTGCGCGCGCCGGGGGCTTTCGGAGCGCGCACCCAATTTTTTTGTGGGCGGCGAATCCCAGGCGCCGGTTCTTCCATCGGCGCCAACCGTGTCCAATTCCGGTTTCCCCGATCCCCATTGTACCTTAAGCTGAACAGCTAGAGCACTTTTCGATCATACGGGATCACTTGATGGAGCCAAATTCGTTCATATGGCAGGCGCAGTGCGCAGCGCGATGCGGTGCATCGGGCAAGCGCTGCAACGCACCAGATGGGCGA
>JAHEJE010000192.1 GCA_024639035.1 Alphaproteobacteria bacterium | reverse complement strand
GCGACAAGGTGGTGCAGGCGTTCTACGACGATGGCCTGATCGCCTCGCCGCAGGATATCTTTACCCTGGAGGTTCGTGACAGCAGGGCGCTGAAGCAGTTGAAGAACCGTGAGGGATGGGGCGAGCTCTCGGCCGTCAATCTTTTTGCCGCCATCGAAGCGCGTCGCACCATCGCTTTCGACCGGTTCATTTTCGCGCTCGGCATCCGCCACATCGGCGAGACCACAGCGCGTCTGCTGGCCCGCGCCTACGAAACGCCGCAACGGCTGCGCGGGGAGATGCGGGCCGCAGCCGATGCGGACTCAGAAGCGCTCGCCGATCTCAACAACATCGACGGCATCGGCGTCACGGTTGCCGACGCCCTGGTCGAGTTCTTCGGCGAACCGCACAATCTGGCGGTCTACGACGAACTTCTGGCAGAGCTCGACGTCAAGCCGTTAATGGCGGTCGCCACGTCTTCCCCGGTCTCGGGCAAGACGATTGTCTTTACCGGAGCGCTGGAGCGGATGAGCCGCGACGAAGCCAAGGCCATGGCCGAGCGCCTGGGAGCCAGGGTCGCCGGTTCGGTATCGAAGAAGACAGATCTGATTGTCGCCGGCCCCGGCGCCGGTTCCAAGTTGAAGAAGGCCGCCGACCTAGGGATCGAAGTGATCGACGAGGATGCCTGGTTTTCGCGTATCGGTGCCTGACGCGAGCTGATCGCAGACCAGTTCGGCGAGCCCGTTGCCTTCAGTAAGCGGTGCGGCAAGCAACACATCGTCGCGCTGCGAGCCTGCAATCGCTTCGGGCACATCGACAGCACCATGCATGCCCTGGCCGGCAAACAGACCAACGACGATAACCGGGCGTGTGATCGCCGCAAGTTGCTCGCTGACGAATGGAGGTTCTTCGAGAAAACTCACCGACACACCGGCGAACCGGTCGCGCTCGCGCAATTTTGTTGCCAGGTCCTCGGTGACTTCGCGCGATGCCGGCTCGTGTTTTGAGCCGTGCGCAACGAGCAGCAATTGATGCGCACCGGCGTCGACGCCGGCCCCTTCGGCCGTCTCCAGCGCAAGTCGGATGACGAGCTCCGGCAACCCCGGATGGAGCCCGAGCGGCCTCAGCACCGTGATGGCGTCTTCGTCCGCCGCGCCGCCAATGCCGCTTTCCGATAACTGGTGCGGAATGGCCTTGTTGACGAAGTAGCCGTCAGCCATGAACAGCGGGTAAATAACCACCGGCCCCGGCGGCAGCGCCGCGCTGACTTTCTTCAGCGATGGCTCCTTCGACAAAAAGCACGCCTGAACGTCGGCAAAGCCCGCATGTTCCCGCAGTCGCGCCACGAGACCGTGGGCAAATCTGTCGTTGCGCCCCCCGCCGCGCTCGCCGTGCGAGACAATCAGCAGGACCGGCCGGGTCCCCGGTTTAATGGCTGGTGCCACGCGAGAAGGTGATCTTGTTCCAGACATTGTATTTCCCGGACGGCTTGGACATGGGGATGCGTTTGACCTCTTCAAGCGTCTTGGCATCGTAGATCACGATAGCACCGTCCTTCTCCCAGATCGACACGATGGCATGGCTACCATCCTTGTCGAATTCGACGTGCGCTGCCGTCTTGCCGGGCGCCGGCTTGATCGTCTTGACGATCTCCAGCGTGCGGGTGTCGATGATGTGCAGCACATCCTTGTTGGGTCCGAAAAACACGTCCGTCCACACATAGGGCGACTTTTCATGGCCGCGCATGAAAAAACCCGGGCCCTTGGTTTCGATCGTCTTGAGGATCGACCAGTCGGCCAGATCGATCACCGACACCTTGCCTTCCTTCAGGTGCGGTGTCGCCATGACCTGGCGGCCTTTGTAATCCCATGAGATGCCGGAGCCGAGATGCGGCAGGCCGGGCAGGCCGATGCGGGCGATGGATGCACCGGCATCGATATCGATCACCACGGCGTTCTGACCGTCGCGCGACGAGCCGAGCAGGTGTTTGTAGCCGTCATCGAAGAAGAAATCATCGAGCGGCTCGTCGATCTTGATACGGCGCAGCTTGGCGCCCTTGTCGAGCTGGAGTTCCCAGATCTCCGGCACATCTTTCAGCGCCGCGATGAAGCTGTTGCGCTTCGGCGCCTGGTAAACGGCGGACACCCGAGACGACTCCCCGTCCGTGCTCTTGACGTCGTAGATCTGTTCAACGGAGAAATCCGTCGAATTGAGGATCACCAGCGAGTGCGGCAGATAGTTCGCCACCGCAATGCTCGAACCATCCGGCGAGATCGCAATGTTGCGGGTGTTGATGCCGGCGCGTATCTCGGCGAGGATTTCCAGCGTGTAAAGATCGAACTTTGTCACCCAGCCGTCGCGCGAGCCAAAGAACACGTAGCGCCCGTCGGGGGTAAACTTTGGCCCGCCATGCAGCGCAAATCGGCTCTTGAACCGGTGGATCACCTCGAAGGTATCGCCGTTCAGGATCGAGACATGATGATCCCCCGTCTCCACCACCACGAACAGGTTGAGCGGATCGGCCTTGTACAACGGCGCCTTGATGTACTTGTCGACCTCGATAGCGATGTTTCGGGTGGCGTCCATCTCCTTTTCGCCCCAGCGCGGCACGTCTTTCAGCGGGGTGAAGATGTATTCGACGATGGCGGAAATCTCGTCATCGTTGAGCTCTTCACCGAACGCCGCCATCTGGGTTGCCGGGCGGCCGTTCTTGATGACGTCATGCGCCCGCTTCTTGCGCAGACGTTTGAGGTTTTGCGGCAACAGCGCCGGCCCCAGTTTGCCAAGTCGGTCGACGCCGTGGCATACGCCGCAGTTGCGGTTGTAGAGCCCGGTGGCGTCGATCTCCTCAGCGTAAGCAGGTGCCGCAACCAGCGCCAGGCAGATCGCGGCAAGACTACTCAGCAGCCGGCGCATGGCGCACTCCCCGGAACGGTGTGACTTCGAGGCGCGAGCCGTTGCCCGTCGCGCCGATTTCGTCATCGGTGAGGTAACAGGCCGGGTCTTCCGCCCATGGATCGCCGGTCAACTGGAAGGCGCGCACCCGTGTATTGCCACCGCAGACATCGAAATAACTGCACTCACCGCAACGCCCGCCGACCGTACGTGGCCGCTGCTTCAGGCCGGCCATGACGGGATCGGAGGTATCATGCCAGATTTCTGAAAAATTCCGTGTCTTCACATTACCGAGCGGGTAGTGCCACCAGAAGGTGTCGGGATGCACCTCGCCGAGGTTGTCGATGTTGGCGATGTTGACGCCCGACGAGTTGCCGCCCCACTGCGCCAGCTTGGCGCGGATATGATCTTCCAGTTCGGGGAAGTTCTTGCGCACCCAAAACAGCAGATAAACGCCGTCGGCATCGTTGTTGCCGGTGACGAATTCGCGGTTGCCGCCGGATTTGGCGTCGGCCCAGGCGCGCTCCATCAGCGTGTCCATGACCCAGCGGGTCCTGTCGCGCCGGGCATCGTCACCACGGTTTTTGTTGCCGCGTCCGGCATAGACCAGATGCGACAGGTAGAACTTGTCGATGCGCTCCTGTTCGGCGAGGTCGAGCATCGCCGGCAATTCGTCGGCGTTGTCCACGGTGACGGTGAACCGCATGCCGATCTTGATGCCGTTGTCACGACACAGCCGGATACCCGCCAGCGCTTCGTCGAACCCGCCTTCGCGGCGGCGGAAGACATCGTGCGTTGCGCGCATGCCGTCGAGGCTGATGCCGACGTAGTCATAACCGACGTCGGCGATCTGCCGGATGTTATGTTTCGTCACCAGGGTGCCGTTCGACGACAGGCCGACATAAAAACCCATCTCCTTGGCGCGGCGGGAGATGTCAAAAATGTCCTTGCGCAGCAGCGGCTCTCCGCCCGACAGGATCAGCACCGGCACGCCGAACGCCTTGAGGTCGTCCATGGTGTCGAACACCTGCTGCGTCGACAGTTCACCGGGAAAATCGACGTCGCCGGAAATCGAATAGCAGTGCTTGCACAGCAGATTGCAGCGCCGGATGAGATTCCAGATCACCACCGGTCCGGGCGGCTTGCGCGCTGGTCCGAGCGGCTTGGGGTCGGCGATCTCGTGCATATATTGGCTAAGCCGGAACATTCTTGTCTCCTTGCCGGTTACGCAGCGATGCGCAGACCCGTCTTCTTCAATAGTCTCGTTGAATAAAGCACATCGTGGGCGCGCACGGCAGGGCCAAGCAGTTCGGCGATCGCCTCGACCTTTTCGGTTACCTCATCACGCGACCGGCCATGCACCATGGCGAACAGGTTGTACGGCCAGATCGGCAGGTGACGCGGGCGGCGGTAGCAATGGCTGACGAAATCGAGCGCGCCGACTTTGGGGCCGAGTTCGTCCACGACGTCGTCAGTCACATCCCATACCGACATGCCGTTTGCGCTGAGGCCCAGGGCATAGTGGTTCGGTACCGCACCGTTGCGGCGGATCACGCCGGCGTCCAGCATCCCTGCCAGGCGGCGGCGCACTTCAGCGCCGGTCAGGCCAAGCCCCCGGGCCACTTCATCATAAGGTCTGGCAACCAGAGGCAGGCCATTCTGCGTTGCCGCGATGATGCCCCGGTCGGTCTCATCGAGCCGGAATGTCGGTTGTTCGTTCATGCGTCCACCTTGAGGCCGATGAAGAACTCCCGCTGCTTGGGGAAATCGTAGACCTGCAAGCCGGTTTCGGTTTCAATCTCATTCAGGGTTCTGGCGATCTCGTCGGGTTCTTCGCTCGCCACGACGAACCACATATTGAGGTCATGGGCGCGCGCGTAGTTGTGCGCCACCTGGTGGTGCGCGTTGACGGTTTCGGCCACCTCGTCGTAGCGCTCGTCAGGCACCGCCATGGCCGACAGCGTGACCGCTCCGCCGAGCCTTTCGGCATTGTACATCGGCCCGAAGCGCGACAGCACCTTGGCATCGACCAGCCGCGCGATGCGGGCAATCAGCTCATCCTCGCTCAGCCCCAAGCCGTCAGCGGCGTCACGGTAAGGCCGTTCGCCAAAACCGAAGCCGCCCTGCAGGCCGTTAATGATGGCGCGATCCGTGTCGTCGATATCAATGGTGCTGTCGCCGCTCATGCTGCACCCTTCATCTGGGATGACATGCAGGCGCCGCGCTGTTTGTAACAATGGGTGCTGAACAGGATGGCAGACGCGAAGGCATCGAGCCCGGTCTCGCGCGCCGCCTGCGCCACCTGCGCGCTCACCTGCGCCCGCTCTGCGCCGTGGATCATGGCGAACAGATTGTAACGCCAGGCCGGCAACCGCCGGGTACGCCGGTAACACAAGGTCACCTCGTCGCGCTCGGCCAGACGTCCGGCGATCTCGTCGACCCGGTCGTCGGGCACATCCCAAACCGCCATGGCATTTGCCTGATAGCCGATGCGGCGGTGGCGCAGGATGCAGCCGAAGCGGGTGATGACGCTCCGTTCGATCAGCGCGCCGAGTCGGTCCAGCACCTCCTCTTCGCTCCAGCCGAGGCGGTTGGCCAACGCCAAGTAGGGTCGCGCGACAAGCGGCAGGCCGTCTTCCAACACACCGAGCAGTGCCCGGTCGGTATCGCTCACGGCGCAAGGGTCAGCCGGTCCGGCAACCCCAAATCCCTGCCGCCGCTTGCCGGTCAGCCGGAACCCGAGGTCGATATGATAGGCCTGCTCCAGAGGCAAATCGAGCACCGCAATCCCGCTTTGCCGTTCGATAGCGGCAAGTGTTGCCTGCACATCTCCCCGGCACCCCGCTGTCACGACGAAC
>JAHEJE010000191.1 GCA_024639035.1 Alphaproteobacteria bacterium | reverse complement strand
TCAGATCGGCGATGTAGGGTGTGCGCTTGAAGATCTCCGCCACGTCGAACAGGTCGAACTTGAGACCGCATTCGTGTGCAATGGCCGGCAGGTGAAGTGCCGCATTGGTCGATCCGCCCGACGCGGCCACGACAGTGGCAGCATTCTCGAGCGCTTTAATCGTCACGATATCGCGCGGCCTGATGTTGTTGGCAATCAGGTCCATGACCTGCTCGCCGGCAGCATGGCAGAACTGATCGCGGATCTCGTACGGCGCCGGTGCTCCGGCAGAATACGGCAAGGCCAATCCGATGGCTTCCGACACGGTCGCCATGGTGTTGGCGGTGAACTGCGCGCCGCAGGCACCGGCCGAAGGACAGGCCACATGCTCGAGTTCGTCCAGATCGCCGTCCGACATGTCGCCGACCGAATGACGGCCAACCGCTTCGAAAACATCCTGCACCGTGACCGTCTGGCCGCGAAAATTGCCCGGCAATATCGATCCGCCGTAGATGAAGATGGACGGCACGTTGAGCCGGACCATAGCCATCATCATGCCCGGCAGGGATTTGTCGCAACCGGCCATGCCGACCAGGGCATCGTAGCAATGGCCGCGCATCGTCAGTTCAACCGAGTCTGCGATAACCTCGCGCGACACCAGGGAGGATTTCATGCCCTGATGCCCCATGGCGATGCCGTCGGTGACGGTGATGGTGCAGAATTCCCGTGGCGTGCCTCGTGCTGCGGCAACCCCGCGTTTGACCGTCTGGGCCTGACGCATCAGCGAAATATTGCATGGCGCAGCTTCATTCCAGCAGGTTGCAACGCCAACGAAGGGTTGATGGATCTGCTCGCTCGTCAGCCCCATGGCGTAGTAATACGAACGATGCGGCGCGCGCTGCGGGCCCTCGGTGACATGCCGGCTCGGCAGCGTCGTTTTTTTGTCTGTTATCGCGTCCATATAGACCTGCAGTCCTCTTCTGGTTCCGTCCGGCCTTCGAATTTATCGGTCAGCGCCTGAAAATGTCTTAAAATCAGTCCCGCACGCTCAGCCGCTGCGAAACGGATGCACCCCATACTCACGAACAATGCAGTCGCTGGTTTCCCCGAATTCCGCCCACCAGCACGCGCACCGTACTGTTGCATGGCTATTGAGGCGGAAAATGGGAACATCAAGCTCCCATGCCGGAGATATGGCAGAAATGTATCCCTTGTGACTAATTTGCAACGAATTTCGCCGATAGCCTTCACGGCAAAGAAGTGTGTGCACTTGTCGGCCAGCTATGGCAGCCTTGCCGCACGATTCTTAAGGTAAGGTTCCGCTTAGCATGGCGTTCGGACAAGCTGGATTTGGTGCCGCATCGGCACCCCGTGGCTCGGCAAGCCAGGTGACGATCGAGTATGTCGATCGCCCCGGTTTGCTGTGGCTTTCGATCAAGAATTTCCTGCTCGGCGTGGTCACCCTGTCGATCTACCGGTTCTGGGCCAAGACAAATGTCCGCCGCCACGTCTGGTCGTCGGTCAGGGTCAATGGCGAGCCCCTTGAGTACACCGGCACAGGCGGAGAGCTGTTCCTCGGCGCCTTGATCATTCTGGGAGCGCTCATCCTTCCGTTTGTTAGCGGCATCCTGGCGCTCCAGTTCATTTTTGGCCCTGAGCATGTGCTGACGATTCTCGGCCAGCTCGTCTTCCTGTTGCTCGGTTTCCTGCTCTGGGGCATGGCGATCTACCGCGCCCGCCGTTATCGCTTGTCGCGCACGCTTTGGCGCGGCATCCGTGGAACACTCACCGGATCGTCAACCTCGTTCAGCATGTTGTATTTCGGAGCGATGCTTTTACGCGGCATCACCCTGGGATGGTCGACGCCGGCGATGAACCTCAACATTCAGGAACGGCTGATTGGCGACATGAAGTTCGGCGAAACCCCGTTTCGTTTCTCCGGCGTCGCCGGGCCGTTATATGCGCGCTATGCCCTGTGCTGGCTGGCAACACCGTTCGTTCTGCTGCTGCTAGGTTTGGTGGTTTTCTCCATATCCGGCCTTAGTGTCGATGCACTTCAGGACATTTCCGCCTTCGATCCGGACCGGCCGAAATCTGAAGAGTCATCTGCTGGCGAGGCCGCACAGGTTTTATCGATATTTGCGATTGTGTTCATTTTCATCATCGCTTACGCCCTGCTGTGGACCCTCTATACGGCGCGCGAAATGGTGCTTTTTGCCGAATACACCAAGTTCGACAACGCCCAGTTCAAGCTCAACGCGACCGCCGCATCATTGGTCACGTTATGGCTGGGCAACATGTTTATCCTGTTGTTCACGCTCGGTATTGGCCAGCCCTATGTCGTCCAGCGCATGGCCCGTTACATGGCCGACCGGCTCAGCGTCATCGGCACGGTCGACATCGCCGCCATCCAGCAATCGACCGCAACGCTCGACAAGCGCGGCGAAGGACTGCTCGATGCCTTCGATGTCGATGGGTTCTAGGATCGGGACCCCTGCATCATGGCCAATCCCTTCGGCGCTCAGTATTTCGATGGTCGCACGGCGGCATCGCACCAGGTGCGGGTCAGGTTTTCCGCCTCGGGCCTGCTGATCGAGCACGACAGCGCAAACACGATACTGCAATGGCCGTTTTCCGGACTGACCGCAATTGAACGCCCGCAAGAGGGACACCCTTTGCGGCTCAGCCATTCATCGGAGAAGTCGGCCCGGCTGATCGTGCCGCCGGGCCCGGCGCAGACCTACATCCTCAACCGCGCGCCCCAGCTCAAGGCAAGCCCGGTCTTGAGGCGGGCGCTGAGGTTCGCCGGATTTGCCGTCGGCAGTCTCGCCTGTGTGGTCATCATCGGCTACGCCATTCTCAACCTGGCGCCGCAATTGCTGTCCGACCAGCTGCCGCTGAGTTGGCGCGAACGACTGGCCGACCAGACCGAACGTTCGCTGCTCAAGGATACCAAGAGATGCCACAACCCGGCCGGCAAGCAGGCCCTGTCGCGCCTGGCCTCGCGCGTAGCCGCGGCCGCCGACGAGCCGGTTGAGTTTTCGCTGCGCGTCTACGACATGCCGATCATCAACGCCTTTGCCATGCCGGCCGGCCGCGTGGTGATGACCGGCGCGCTCATCAGGCAAGCCGACAGCCCTGAAGAATTGGCCGGCGTGCTGGCCCATGAACTCGGCCACGTCGAGCATCGCCATCCTGAGGCCCAACTGGTCCGGGTGGTCGGTATTCAACTGGTGCTGAGCATCGCCACCGGCGGCGGCGGCGGCGACCAGTTGGGAAGCCTGGCCGGCATTTTCGCCATCCTTCGCTATACCCGCAGCGCCGAGGAACAGGCCGATGACTATGCCCTGGAGCTGATGGAACGCGGCGACATCGACCCCAAGGGCCTGCGGCAGTTCTTTGAGAAACTGTCGAAGAAGAGCGGCGAAGGCGCCAGCAAGACCCTCGACGGCCTCACCGACATGCTGTCGACACACCCACTGTCGCGCGAACGGGTCGAGTACTTCAAGCCGATGGCCCCCGGTCAGGCCCGCCCGGTCGTCTCGGCGGCCGAATGGCAGGCAATCAAGCGGATTTGCAGCTAACGCAGTTCACGATGAATGCGTGCGGCAAACACCCACAACCCGGCGGCAATCGCCAGCAGAATGCCCAGCGAAACGTATTCGCCATATTCCAGCGACATCACGCTGCGGCCCTCGACGATCAGCTTGCGCCACGCCACCACGCTGACGATGAACAGCAGGAACACGACAAACCCCTGAACCACCCGCCGCAGCATACGGTACAGGGTTCGGGTGCCGCGGTCGTGTTCGCCCATCTCGCGCGCCCGGCTACCACCACCGGTCCGGGCGGGCGGTGAACCCGGCATCCTGTTCCATCACATGCGCGGTGCGGAACAGGGTTTCCTCATCGAACGGTTTGCCGATCAGCTGCAGGGCGAGCGGCAGGCCCTCCTCGGAAAGCCCGGCCGGCACGGCAATACCAGGCAGGCCGGCCATGTTGACCGTGACGGTAAAGATGTCGTTGAGATACATCTGCACCGGATCGGTGATCTCGCCCGGCGCAAAGGCCGGCGACGGGGTTGCCGGCGTCAACATGACATCGACCTTGTTCCAGGCTTCATCGAAATCGCGTTTGATCAGTGAACGGATCTTCTGCGCCTTGACGTAGTAGGCATCGTAGTACCCGGCCGACAGCACATAGGTGCCGATCATGATGCGGCGCTTGACTTCCTTGCCGAAACCGGCCGCGCGGGTGTTCTCGTACATGTCGATGATATCGTTGCCATCGACCCGCAGGCCGTAGCGCACGCCATCGTATCGGGCCAGGTTGGACGATGCCTCGGCAGGCGCAACGATGTAATAGGCCGGAAGCGCATACTTGGTGTGCGGCAGCGACACCTCGACAATTTCCGCGCCGCGGGCTTTCAGCCACGCCGCGCCCTGCTGCCACAGCCGGGCGATATCCTGCGGCATGCCGTCTACCTGATATTCTGCCGGAATGCCGACCCGCAGCCCGCGCACATCGCCGTTCAGGGCCGCCTCATAGTCCGGCACCGGAACATCGACTGACGTGGTGTCCTTGGCATCGACACTGGCCATCGATTGCAAAAGGATGGCACTGTCGCGCACGTCGCGTGCGATCGGCCCGGCCTGATCGAGCGAAGAGGCAAAGGCGACAACCCCCCAGCGCGACACCCGGCCATAGGTCGGCTTGATACCCACGGTGCCGGTGAACGCCGCCGGCTGGCGGATCGATCCGCCGGTGTCGGTCGCCGTGGCGCCGGCGCAAATGTGGGCGCAAACGGCGCTCGCCGAACCGCCGGACGAGCCGCCCGGCACCAATGCCGCATTGGAGTTGCTGCGCCGCCAGGGATTGATGACATTGCCGTAGTATGAGGTCTCGTTGGACGAGCCCATGGCGAATTCGTCCATGTTGAGCTTGCCCAGCATCACCGCGCCGTCATCGAACAGGTTCTGCGTCACCGTTGCGTTGTACGGCGGCTTGAAGCCGTCGAGGATGTGGCTGCAGGCCTGGGTATGCACGCCCTTGGTGGCGAACAGATCCTTGATGCCGAGCGGTATGCCTTCGAGCAGCCCGGCCGTGCCGGCTGCGATGCGTTCATCGCTTGCCTTTGCCATCTGCCGGGCGATGTCCGGCGTCTCGACGACATAGGCATTGAGCACCCTGGCCGCCTCGACGGCCTCGATATAGGCCTCGGTCAGTTCGCTGGCGCTGAAGTCCCCGGCCGCAAGTCCGGCGCGGGCTTCGGCGATGGTCAGGTCCGTCAGGTTCGTCATCGCCCTACTCCACCACCTTTGGCACCACGAAGAAATGATCGTCGCTGGCCGGCGCATTCAAGGTCACGTCGTCGGGATAACCGCCGTCGGTCACCGCATCGTTGCGCTTTTTCATGCTGGTTTCGACGACCGAGGTGAGCGGCGCGATGTTGCCGGTATCGACATCGTTCAGCATTTCGATCCACTTCAGGATGGCGTTGAGCTCGCCTTCGAGTGCGGGCACTTCCTCGTCGCTCACCTTGATGCGGGCAAGCCGAGCAATCCGGCGCACGGTTGACTGATCGACGGACATGATTTCGCTCCAGAACGTCTTGGGATCGAGCGCTAGATAGCACCGCACACCCCCTGCCGCAACCGCTGCATGGCCCACAGCAACCATCCCGGCGACATGGTTCCACGCAACGCCCGATCACAGACATTGGCACGACCGGTGCTGATGTCCCGGATTGCCCCTGAAAAGACCCTCACGGCGAACTCCACCTGGCAGCAGTGCTCTGT
>JAHEJE010000190.1 GCA_024639035.1 Alphaproteobacteria bacterium | reverse complement strand
AGCGCATTCGCGATGCGCCAGCCCGTGAACGGGCGCTCAGGCGGACGCCTGAGCGAAAACCAAACAAAGAACAAACTAAATACACACTTGACATTATTCCTAATTCAATATACCCTCCCCTCACCTTCCCCCCATACGGGTGGCGGTGCCGGGACGCCGGGATTGCTGAGAGGAAGGCGGTGTCCACGAGGGCGACGGCGACGTGCCGGAACCCCGTGGAGGTTCGACGAGGCCGCCCGCCCCGGCCATGGGTCCATTGACCCGCGCCGTGAGGCAGTCAGGGCTGCCGGCAGCAACGCCGGCTTGAGGCGGCGCAACGCAGGGGATGCGAATATGAAGATGTTCAGCGGTACGCCGTCGACGACGGTTCTGAGCATCGGACCGGCAGGAGACACCCGCCGGCCCGGCCCCCTGCGGGCGGTGCGCCGGAATGTCCGGTGCAGCCCAGCTCGGAGGGTTTCGACCCTCTGCCCGGGGCAGCCGTTGAAAAGTGTGGCGTTCACGCCGGCAGGGCGTGGTGCGCGGGCGGACGGGGCGGTCACTATCGCTGCCCGTATCCGTTGTGCGCAACACCCCCTGCGGACAGCCACCTGCGCTGCAGGAAGCGTGGCCGGTTCCAAAAACCACCGGAGCGGAGCGCTCCTGGCGCTCGGGCCCACGGTCCGCCATAAGGGGCCGTGGGACCCAATGAAATAGAGTTCAGATCCGGATCCGCGCCAGACCCGGCGCTCCGCTCGAACCCGTTTGATGCCGCACCTCAGGGAGAATTCCCGTGAGGGTTTCCGTGCTGGCTGGTGGAAGCAAGCAAGTCGCGGAAATTTTTTTGTTGTTCCGCTCCCGCCTCCGCGGGAGCGTTCGTTCACGGGCTGGCGCAAAGCTGGTCGCTTTGCTTGCCCTGCCTGGTCTTTTGTCGTTCCGCCCGCGCCTCCGCGCGGCCGTCCGTTCACGGGCTGGCGCAAAGCTGGTCGCTTTGCTTGCCCTGCCACGGAGGGAGGGAGTGCGATGGATAGGGAAGTGTGCAAAAAAGCACCGGAGCACCACCTCGCCGCACAACTCCCCCCTCCGTGGCAGGAGCGAAGCGACGCGAACGGACGCACGCGCGGAGGCGCGGGCGGAAAGCATCACAACCCTCGCCGCACAACTCCTCCCTCCGTGGCAGGAGCGAAGCGACGCGAACGGACGCTTGGACGGACGTCCAAGCGGAAAACAAAGACACCACGCAGGAGCCAAAAACCCACAAACCATGCTATCCTGCCGACCACGATCAGGCACCCGGAGACATCACATGGCAAAAGAGGAAAAGGGTACGCGGGCAGCGCTCGACCGGATCGGCGGCAAGCTGATTTACCGCCTCGTGTCGCTCGCCTTTCTGGTCATGGCGGCGGTCTCGGCCTCCGGTGCCTGGTGGGCGCTGTCGGACGGCGGCAATAGCATCTGGCCGGGCCTGATCATGGCCGCCGCGGCGCTCGGCTGCCTGTGGGCCGTGCGCTGGTGCTGGTCGCCCCGCCGCCGCCTGAGCGAGATCGACGAGTAAGGCGGCCGGAGCGGAAACCCTGCAATGTGACATTCTCCCTACCGCCGCCTCCGGCCTGTGCTGTACACTTGCAAACACCTGACGCAACGGCAAAGCAACGACAAGAGAGGCACCGCGCATGGAACTCACCCTGGAATCGGCCTTTTCCACCGGCGGCATGGTCGGCCACACATCCTACCTGCTGCTGGTGATCTCGATGCTGATGCGGCAGATCAACCTGCTGCGGATTTTCGTCATTGCCTCGTCGTTCGTTGCCATTGCCTATGACGTGATCTGGCTCAAGGACCCGGTCGGTGTGTTCTGGGAAAGCCTGCTGGTCGCCGTCAACATCGTCCAGCTCACGATCATCTATTTCGAGAACCGCATGGTGCGGTTTTCGCCTGAGGAGGAAGCGTTCCGCACCGCCTGGCTTGCCGACATGGAAAAGGGCGATTGCCGCCGCCTGCTGGCCAAGGGGCTGTGGGTGGCGGGCGAACCGGGCACCGAGCTGACCCGCGAGGGCGAGCCGGTGCCGCATCTGATCTACCTGTCCGAAGGCGAGGCGGCGATCCTGTCGCATGGCCGCGAGGTCGCGGTGTGCGGCGCCGGCTCGTTCATCGGCGAGATGACCGTGCTGCAGGGCGACTCGGCGACCGGCACCGCCATGCTCAAGACCCCGTCGCGCTACTGGATGATCGAGGCCGGTGTGCTGCGCAAGCTGCTCGAGTCCAAGCCCGAGATCGGCCAGGCCCTGCAGTCCAGCTTCACCGCCAACCTGAAGGACAAGCTCGTGCGCTCCAACCTGCAGCAGACCGGTGCCGCGCAGACAGGCGCCGCACGATGAGCAAGATAACCCGCATCATCATCCTGATCGTGTTCGTCATCGTGCTGGCCATCGCTGCGCTGTGGCTATGGATATGCCTCAACCCGGGCGTGATTTATTGCTACAAGGGCGGCATATACATGTCGATGGACCAAAACCCCCTGCCCGCTCTGTGACCATGCGCCTTGCGATCATCGTGCTGTTGACCCTGGTGCCCGGTGGCGCCGCGGCCGGCGACATTGCCAGCCACCGCAAGCAGGCGATGGCAGTCGAAAACATTGAGCTGGCGCGCACGCACTGCGGCCATGAGCTGACCGCCCGCGCCGCTCTGCTGATCGCCGCCGACCACCGGGCCGAGCCGCGCCCGTTTGCCGAAGAGCGCGCCGTTCTGGACAATCTGTGGCGCCAGACCTGGGCCTGCAACCCGGCGTTCACCTCCGGCAGCTGCATGGCCGCCCGCCTGCAACTGTGCCACCGCGCCTACACCGAATACGGCCCCGAGGGTGTGCGTTTGAAGGGATTGATCCGGGCGATTGTGAAGAAGTAAGTGTTTGGAGATTTGTTAGTCGCGGATTGATTGTTTTCCGCGTGTTTATTGTTTTCCGCTCCCGCCTCCGCGGGAGCGTCCGTTCGCGGGCTGGCGCAAAGCTGGCCGCTTTGCTTGCCCTGCCACGGAGGGAAGGTGCCTGACGGAGCCGGGCGTGTGTCCATTGGCACCGTGGCACAACCCTGCCGCACAACTCCCCCCTCCGTGGCAGGAGCGCAAGCGACGTGAACGGACGGCCGCGCGGAGGCGCGGGCGGAAACCCTTGAACGAGCAGTAATCAATTAACCCCTACTTCCACTTCACCTCGGGCGGCATCGACGACAGGATAGAGTCCACATTGCCGCCGGTCTTCAGGCCGAACAGGGTGCCGCGGTCGTACAGCAGGTTGAATTCGACATAGCGCCCGCGCCGGATCAGTTGTTCCTCGCGCTGCTGCGGCGTCCATTCGGCGCGCATGTTACGCTCGACCAGCATCGGGTAGACCTCGGCAAATGCCCGCCCGACGTCCTTGACAAAGGCGAATTCCCCGGCCCAGTCGCCGTCGTTCAGATAGTCGAAGAATATCCCGCCGATGCCGCGCATTTCCTTGCGGTGCGGCAGGTAGAAATAGTCATCGCACCAGTCCTTGTAGCGCCCGTAGTCGGCGCAAGGATGGGCATCGCAAGCCGCCTTGAAGGCGGCGTGGAAATCGGCGCTGTCCGGGTCGTCCTGGGTGCGCCTGGCATCGAGCACCGGGGTCAGGTCGCCGCCGCCGCCGAACCAGCTCTTCGAGGTGACGACAAAGCGCGTGTTCATGTGCGCCGCCGGCACGTTGGGGTTCCACGGATGAGCAATCAGCGAAACGCCCGAGGCCCAGAAACGTGGGTCCTCCTCGGCGCCGGGGATCTGCTTGCGGAACTCCTCGGAAAACTCGCCGTAGACCGTCGAGACGTGCACGCCGACTTTCTCGAACACCCGGCCGGCCATCATCGACATCACCCCGCCACCGCCCGTGCCGCCGTCGCGCTGCCAGGGCGTGCGCTCGAACCGGCCGGCGGGCAGTTCGGCCTTGCAGGTTGCATCGAGCGCATCTTCAAGCGCCTCGAAGCGGCCGCAGATGTCGTCGCGCAACGCTTCGAACCAAGCCGATGCGGACGCCTTTTCAGCACTAAGTTGTTCGTGAATGTCGCTCATGCCGCCACTGTCATTCATTCCCCACAGCGAGAAAACCCGCCCCTTTGCCGCAGCCCGGAAAAACAAAACGCCGCCGGTTACCCGGCGGCGCAAGGATTGGCGGACGGCGTTGGCCGCCGCGATATCAGACGACTTCCAGGTTCACCGCCTGAACGCCGCGGCCACGCCGGTCGTCCTCGGTCTCAAAAGAAATCTTCTGGCCTTCAACGAGCGGCGGAACGCCCGAACGCTCGACCGCGGTAACATGGACGAATACGTCCTTGCCGCCTTCATCAGGAGCGATGAAACCGAAACCACGGGTGGTGTTGAAGAATTTTACTGTGCCTGTCTGGCGCATGACGGGTCCTTTCCCAAAGATCGCGTGCAAAACGCCAGTCGCACAGGGCACGCGTCAACCCTGCTGAAAGCTCGAAATTTGGGAAAGCTGTCTAGACCTGACAAAGCAGTAATCAATTCGTCTTTACGCCAAGTTCTGAGCACACTTCACCGCGAAGTGCACCGGCATGCCTCGATATATGGGGCCAAATCGCCGTCAGGGCAAGCAAAATCGCGTAACGGAAGCCCGTTGCTCCATGCGGCGGTTCAACTCTTGTGATAGGCCTTGATCCACTTCATCCCGCCCAAAGCATCGACCAGCGGCCCGAGATAGGCATCGTAGCGGCGCCAGCGCTCGACCGAGGTCGTGTACACCGGCTGGCGCACCTGCCAGCGGCTTGCGGTCTTGATCTCACGCTCGCCGGCTGAAGGGTTACCGCAGGCCTCCTCCCAGTCCAGGCCGGCGAAGTCCAGCAGCCGGCGCGACTGGCGGTCCGGGTCGGCCACAAGCTGTTCGTACCGCACCTCGAGAATATCCAGCGGCAGCACCTTGCGCCAATGCGCCATCGCGGCCACGTAACTGCGATAGTAGCGCCCCAGCCAGTCGAGCCGATAGGTGTGATCGTTGCCGTTGGTGAAGCGCTGGAAGAAGCATGACACGCAGGTGTCGAGCGGATGGCGGCGCACGTGCACGATGCGGGCATTGGGAAACATCATGGCAATCAGCCCGAGGAAGAACACATTGCTCGGCATCTTGTCGGTAAACCGCACCGGTGAGGAACCGGCCCGCACCGCAATGAAGTCGAGCAGCCCCTGCGCCGCCTGGACCAGCGCATCGTCAGGGATCAGCTTCCAGAAACTGTAATCGCGCCCGGCATAGCCCAATTGCGACGTCGCCATATTGCGCATGGCCGCATGGAACGAACCGATGGATGGCAGTTCGCCGGCCCCGAAAACGCCGGAGTGCCGCGCCAAAATCTGTTCCACCAGAGTGGTCCCGGAGCGCGCCATGCCGACGATGAAGATCGGCGCATCGGATGGGTTGCCGCGTCCCTCGCGGGGGCGCAGCAGGTCCGCCCCGATCTTGCTTCTGAGCAATCCGACATCGGCCTCGAAGCGGTCCGGATCGAACGTCGCGTTCTTGATCCGGCTGGCCTCCAGCGCAAAATGGAACGCCTCGTCGTAGGCAGCAATATCGTCATGCGCCTTGGACAGCGCGTAACACAGAAACTCCAGGTCGCGCGCATTGATCTGCGGCGTGGCGTACAGCCGCTTCATGCCGGCGATGTCGGGATCGCCGGCGGCAAATTTGCGGATTCCGGACAGGTTATAGTAGGCCTCGGCGTAATCGGGCTTGAGGGCGATGGCCTTGCGGTAACTCTTCACCGCCTCCTCAAGCCGCCCCGCCCCGCCCAGTA
>JAHEJE010000189.1 GCA_024639035.1 Alphaproteobacteria bacterium | reverse complement strand
ACAGCGTCGAGGCGTTTGCCGTAGCCTCGCGGTTTGCGGTGCGCAACCCGGCCCATGAAGAGGCGGTTCGCCAGACGATCGTGCAATTGACCGGCAAGCCGGTGACGGTGTCGAGCGAGCTGTCGTCGGCGCTGGATGCGCCGCGCCGGGCGTTGACGGCGGTGCTGAACGCCCGCCTGATCTCGCGCATCTCGATGCTGATCGAGGCAGTGCAGAGGTCGATGGCGGCACAGGGCATCGATGCGCCGCTGATGATCGTCAAGGGCGATGGATCGCTGGCCCTGGCGCAAGCCGTTGCGCTGCGTCCGATCGAAACCATCCTGTCAGGGCCGGCAGCGTCACTGGTCGGTGCCGCCTATCTCACCGGGCTTGAGGATTTCCTGCTGAGCGACATGGGCGGCACCACGACGGACCTCGGCTTCTTCATCGGCGGGCGGCCGGTGGTCAGCGAAACCGGGGCCGTGGTCGGCGGCTGGCGCACCATGGTCAAGGCCATCGATGCGCGCACCATCGGCCTTGGCGGCGACAGCGAGGCGGTGCTCGACTACAAGGGCAATCTCAGCCTCGGGCCGCAGCGGGTGGTGCCGGTGTCGCTGTTGGCGAGCCGGTTTGCGGGCATTGAGGCGGCGCTTGAGGGCGAGTTGGCCCAGAGTGCCCAGTCGATGCAGGGCCGGTTCGTGCTGCTGCCGATGGGCGGCGTTGCCACCCGGGTGGCCGGCGGCCGCCTGAATGACCGCGAGGCGAACCTGCTGGCTCAGATCGGTGATGAGCCCGCGGCGGTCTCGAAGGTCGCGCCGACCAGCGCTCTGCAACGCACGCTGAGGTCGCTGCAGGCAAAGGGTCTGGTGCAGATCGGCGGCTTTACCCCGTCCGATGCAGCGCATGTGCTCGACATGCAATCCAACTGGTCGGCACCCGCTGCGCGGCTCTGCGCCAGCATCATGGCGCGTCAGGGCAATGAAAAGCGGGTGGGCGCGGAGGCGACCATGGCGTTCTGCCGCGATGTCTGGGAGGCCGCGGTGCGGCTGAGCGGCCGGGCAATCGTCAACACGGCGCTGGGGCGCGATCCCGGCGGTCTGTCGAACGAGCTTGTCGATGCGGTGTGCCGGGGCGCCGGCCGGCACGGGCGGGCGCGGATTTCGATTGCTCCGGAGGTGCCGATCGTCGCCGTCGGGGGCCCGGTCAAGATCTACTACCCGGAGGTCGGGCGGCGGCTCCAGGCTGAGATCGTGTTCAGCGACTTCTGCGATGTGGCAAATGCGGTCGGTGCGGCATCGGGCGTTGTATCAACGTCGGTGTGCGTCGAAATCAGCGGCGATGGCGGCGGCATGTTCCGGGTTCTGGGGCTCGATGGCGCCGAGACCTTCGCCAATGCGGCGGCCGCCGTGGAGCGGGCCTGCGCCAAGGCCAGCGCGGCGGCGCGCGCGGCGGTCCTGGAGATGGGCGCCAGCGACCCGGAGCTTTCGGTCACCGTCGAACGCCAGCTGCTGCCCGATGCGGTTGACGACAACGGTCTGTTGAGCGCGCAGGTAACCGTCGAGGCGGTGGGCCGACCGCAGTTGTGAATTGACTACAAGAGCGATGCAAATTTGCCGGTTCTCTTAACCGGCCATTTACCATGAAAGCAGAAACGGGCCGATTTCAGCCCGCGCCGGCCAGTTTGGGCCATCGAGCCTTTCAGATCGAAGAGTGTGTTTACGTTTGCCGATTAACTTTTAGGGCGCCAGGCCGGCACTTTTGCCGGATGCAGGAACAACCCGCGCCGCTGCTGAACGGCGGAAGGCGGGAACAAGCTCTTAGGTGGATCGACACGCATGACATGGACCATTGCAAAAGATAGCGGCGCGGTTTCGTTTACAAACTGGCTCGGCGATACCTCGCACGATGATATCCTGGGCAAACTGGGAACGCCGGACGGCGCCTTGCCGGTGGCCGGCGGCCATACCCTGGCGAGCGACCAGAGCAAGAACCATTTCGAGATTTTTCCCGGACAGACCAAGTTTCTGTACGACGATCTGTTTTTCCACATGCCGATGATGATCCTGGTGTTCGATGGTCAGGGCAAGATCGTGGGCTGCAACAAGTCGACGCTGGAGACACTGGGTTACGGCGAGGACGAGCTGATCGGCAAGCACTGCTTTGAGGTCCTGGATTCCGACTCCCAGTCAGTGTTGCGCCGCGAGGTGTTCCCGGAATTCTTCAATTCCGGCTTCATCGGCAACACGGCGCTGAGCTTCATCAAGAAGGGCATGCAGCGGGTCGAGGTTCTGGTGTCGGCGATCGGCTACAAGACGCAGACCGGACGGATTGAGCGCACCGTCGCGGTGCTGACTGACATGCGCGAGCACAGCCAGACCCAGGCAGCGCTGCGCCAGAGCGAACAGCGGTTCCGCAATTCGTTCGAGGCGGCGGCGCATGGCATGGCGATCTTGACCGTCGATGGCCGCCTGTCGGCGGTCAACGAGGCCTTCACCGAGATGCTCGGGCTGTCGGAACTCGATCTGCTGTCGCGCAGCATGATGGACATCGTGGATGAGGACGATGTCGGCAAGCTGCAGCAGCTGGTTGGCAAGATCCGCGATCAGGACGGCAAGGGCGGGCATGGTGAAATCCGCTTCAAGGGCGCCGATGACCGCACGCTGCATGTGCTGACCAGTATTTCCGGGGTTCGCGATGCCGGCGGCAAGGTCGACCAGTTTATCGTTCAGGCGGTTGACATCAGTACCCGGCAAAAGGCCGAGGAGCACCTGCGCCAGGCCCAGAAGATGGAAGCCGTGGGTCAGCTGACCGGCGGAATTGCGCACGATTTCAACAATCTTCTGACCGTGGTGATCGGCAATCTGCAGCTGGTTGAAGGTGCGCTTGAAGGAAATGAAAAGGCATTGAAGCGGGCCCGCGAGGCGATAGACGCGGCGACCAAGGGGTCGGAACTGACCAAGCAGTTGCTGGCGTTCGCGCGGCGGCAATCGCTGGCGCCGCAGGAATTGAAGGTCAACGATCTGATCACGGGCATGTCGGCCATTCTGCAGCGCTCGCTTGGCGAGGACGTGTCACTCAGGATCGACCTGATGGACGGCGATCCGGTGGTCAAGGCCGATCCGACCCAGCTCGAGACATCGATCCTCAATCTGGCGATCAACGCCCGCGATGCAATGAAGCAGAAGGGCAATGGCCGGCTGACGATTGAAACCTCAGCTCAGATACTCGACCACGAGTACTGCGCCGAGCATGAAGAGGTCGAGCCGGGGCAATACGTCATGATTGCGGTTTCCGACACCGGCGACGGCATTCCAAAGCATCTGCTGCACAAGGTGTTCCAGCCGTTCTTCACCACCAAGGAAGTCGGCAAGGGCACCGGTCTCGGACTGTCGATGGTGTTCGGCTTCATCAAGCAATCCGGCGGCCACATGAAGGTCTACTCCGAGGAGGGCGACGGAACCTCGTTCAAGATGTATCTGCCTTTGCGCTCGATCTCGTGTGAACTGCCGGTTGCCAAGCCGGTCGAGCCCAAGAAGGAAACCAAGGCCAAGGTTCTTGTCGTCGAGGATCAGGACAGCGTGCGCGATGTCGCCGTCGAATTTCTGGAGAGTTTCGGCTATGAGGTGTTGCAGTCGACCAACGCGGTCGATGCCCTGCAAGTGCTGCAGGACCATCAGGACATCGACCTGCTGTTCACCGATGTCGTGATGCCGGGCGGCATGAACGGCTTTGACCTGTCTCAGGCGGCAGCGCAGATCAGGCCCGACCTGAAGGTCATCCATGCCTCGGGCTATCCCAAGGGCGCCATGGTGCATCAGGAAGAACCGCGGCTGCGCGACAACCTGATTTCCAAGCCGTTCCAGCGCGATGAGTTGCGCCGGGTGGTGGAAGAAACGCTTGAAGGCAAGCCCAAGGACGCAAAGCCGGGAAAAGCACAAGCCAAGGCCTACTGAGCGTTTGCATTGCGCTGTTGCAGAGCGCAACGGTTCTGGCTGAGCACGCTCTCGGCGCGCTATAACAGGCGATGTTCATTCATCTGATTTTCGACATTGCCGCCGCGCTGTGCGCCGGCGGCATGACCTTTCTCGTCTATCGGTGGCGTCTGCGCGCAGCGGGCGACAGGATCGAGGGCCTGGGCCTGAGCTATGCTGTGGCGCTGGTGGCTGGGGCGGCGTCCGGCGGTTTCGCGTTCGGGACGCTCAATCTGTGGTTGAGCGGCATCGATGCGGTCGGGCGCAGCATTCTCGGCGCCCTGGCCGGCGCCATCATCGCGGTCGAGATCTACAAGCGGCTTTGTGCGGTGCGTGGCTCTACCGGGCTGCTGTTCGTGCCGGCCTTTGCGACCAGCGTCGGCATCGGACGGATCGGCTGTTTCCTGTCGGGCATCGAAGACCAGACCTACGGGATCGCAAGCGGTCTGTCCTGGGCGCACGATTTCGGCGATGGCATCCTGCGTCATCCGGTGCAGCTCTATGAAGCTGTAGCGATGGGCGCCTTCCTGCTGATGGCACTGGTGCTGCTTGGCCGGCGCAACCCCTTGTTCATGCGCAACGGGTTCTATCTGATGACCGGGTGGTATGCGGGCCAGCGGTTCGTCTGGGAGTTCCTGAAACCTTACGGAACGGTGCTCGGGCCGTTCAACATTTTCCATTTCATTTGTGCAGGTTTACTGGTTTACGCTGTCGTAATGATTCAAAGGACCGAGCGTGAACATTCCCACTCGTAAGATCGCACCGTATCTTTTCTACGGCCAGACGACGTCGCTGTGCGAGACCTGCCATGGGCTGGTGCCGGCCAAGATCATCATCGAGGAGAACTGCGTCTATTACCTCAAACGGTGCCGGACGCATGGGGTGCAGAAGTCGCTGATCTCGTCGGATGCGGCCTACTACAAGCTGTGCCACGACTACCTGAAACCCAGCGACCGGCCGCTGACGGCGCAGACCAACACCAACTATGGTTGCCCCTATGACTGCGGGCTGTGTCCCGACCATGAGCAGCATTCCTGCCTGGCGCTGATCGACGTCAACGAGGAGTGCAACCTGACCTGCCCGGTGTGCTTTGCCGATTCCAGTCCGGCCAAGAAACGGCATCGCTCGCTGGCCGAGATCGAACGGATGATGGATGCGCTGGTGGCCTCTGAAGGCGAGCCCGACCTGCTGCAGATTTCCGGCGGCGAGCCGACCATCCACCCGCAGATCCTCGACATCATCGCCGCCGCCAAGGCACGGCCGATCCGCCATGTGATGATCAACACCAACGGATTGCGCATTGCTCAGGACGAGGCGTTCGTTGAAGCGCTGGCCGCATTCAAGCCGGGTATCGAAGTCTATCTGCAATTCGATTCATTGCGGCTTGAGGTGCACAAGGCGTTGCGCGGGGCAGACCTTCGACGCATTCGTCAGCAGGCGCTGGAAAACCTGGAAAAGCACGGCATTTCAACCACCTTGGTCGCCGTGATGAAAAAGGGATGCAACGACGACGAGGCCGGAGACATCATTCGGCACGGGCTGAAATGGTCGTGCGTGCGCGGGGTGACGTTCCAGCCGATCCAGGATGCCGGGCGCAATGACGGGTTCGATGCAAAGACCGACCGCATGGTACTGTCGGACATCCGCCGGGCGATCATCGACGGCGGCACGGCGTTCGAGGCCAGCGACATCATTCCGCTGCCGTGCAACCCGGAATCGATCGCCATCGGTTACGCCCTGCGCAAGGGCGAACAGATCGCGCCGATCACCTCGTTCATCCCAAAGGACGTCATCGTCGCCGACGTGCCGAACGCCATCACGTTCGAGAAATACCCCGAGCTGCA
>JAHEJE010000188.1 GCA_024639035.1 Alphaproteobacteria bacterium | reverse complement strand
AGACGCGCCCGTCCGCCAGCTTTGCTGTTTCTTGCGGGCTCAGCTTGCGGCGCTCTGCGACCAGGCCGGCGAACCATTGGTAGCTGTCGTCGACCATGGCCTCGGTCACCTTGCGGACTTTCTCGGTCAGCGGTTTGAACATGTTGGGCTCGGCCTTGAGGTCGGACGATTTGACCTCCTCCATCTTGATGCCGAGCGTGTCGAGCAGGCGGGTGACTTCGGCCCATTGAAAGATGACGCCGATCGAGCCGGTGATGGTGTTGCCGCGGGCAACGATGTGGTCGGTGGCGATCGCCGTAATATAGCCGCCGGATGCCGCAACGGTACCCATCACGGAGACCGTCGGCTTTTTGGCCGCGATCCGGCGCAAGGCTTCATACATCGCCTCCGAGCCGGCCGTTGTGCCGCCGGGGCTGTCGATATGGACGATCAGCGCCTTGACGCTGTCGGTCTCTTCGATCTCTTTCAGCAGTTCGAGCGTCTTGCGGTCGCCGGTGATCAGGCCATCGACATGAATGCGTGCGACATGGTCGGAGAATTTGGCCAGGCCGCCGTTCATGCCGGCACCGACAAGCGAGCTTATGAGGAGTGCGCCAAGCACCGCGACAATGGCGACGATCCGCCAGATGCTCGCCGAGCGCTTGTAGCGCCGTCTCGCGGTGATTGTGTCGGCATCGAGCATTCGTGATCGGGCCCTGGTTGGTAGAAGGGCAGGGGCGGGCGCACCGAGCCTCGCGGCCCCGCCCGCCCGCCAGTGTCGGTTACTTGTCGTCGCCGTCGTTGTCGCCGGCGTCGTCGTCCTGCTGGGCCTTGTTCAGCGCGGCCCCGAGGATGTCGCCGAGCGATGCCCCGGAATCGGACGAACCGTACTGTGCCACAGCCGCCTTTTCCTCGGCGATCTCAAGCGCCTTGATCGACAGGCCGATCTTGTGATTGGCCTTGTCGAGCTGGGTGACCCGGGCATCGACCTTTTCGCCGACGGCAAACCGCTCGGGCCGCTGTTCGGACCGGTCGCGGGCCAGGTCGGCGCGGCGGATGAACGCCGTCAACTCCGAGCCGGCAACCGCAACCTCGATGCCATTGTCCTGGACGGCGGTAACCTCGCCGGTAACCGTTGCGCCCTTGCGCAGGCCCTCGACCTTGTCGATGGGATCGCCGGTCAGCTGCTTGACGCCGAGCGAAATCCGCTCCTTGTCCATATCGACATCGAGCACCACGGCTTTCACCACGTCGCCCTTCTTATACTGCTTGATCGCCTCCTCGCCCGACTGGCTCCAGTCGAGATCGGACAGGTGGACCATGCCGTCGACATCACCATCCAGGCCGATGAACAGGCCGAACTCGGTGATGTTTTTGACCTCGCCCTCGACCTGGGTGCCGGTCGGGAACTTGTCGGAGAACGACGCCCATGGATTGTCCTGGGTCTGCTTGAGGCCAAGCGAAATCCGCCGCTTGACCGGATCGACCTCGAGCACCTGAACGGTGATCTCCTGCGACGTCGACAGGATCTTGCCGGGATGAACGTTCTTCTTGGTCCAGCTCATCTCCGAGACGTGGACAAGGCCTTCGATACCCTCTTCCAGTTCCACGAATGCACCGTAGTCGGTGATGTTGGTGACCCGGCCGGTGACATTGCTGGCGACGAGGTATTTGTTCTCGACCCCTTCCCACGGATCCTTCTCGAGCTGTTTCATGCCGAGACTGATACGCTGGGTTTCCGAATTGATTTTGATGATCTGGACATTGAGGGTCTGACCGACCGACAGCACGTCGGAGGGCTGGTTGACCCGTTTCCAGGAGATATCGGTGACGTGCAGCAGCCCGTCGATGCCGCCTAGGTCGACGAACGCACCGTAGTCGGTGATGTTCTTGACCACGCCTTCGACGACCTGGCCCTCGGCCAGGTTCTGCACCAGCTCCGAACGCTGCTCGGCGCGGGTTTCTTCCATGATGGCGCGGCGCGACACGACGATGTTACCGCGGCGCTTGTCCATCTTGAGGATCTGAAACGGCTGCGGGATGTTCATGAGAGGGGCTACATCGCGGATCGGACGGACATCGACCTGGCTGCCCGGCAGGAATGCCACCGCGCCGCCGAGATCGACCGTGAAGCCGCCTTTGACCCGGCCGAAAATCACACCGTCAACCCGCTCGTTGGCTTCTGACGATTTCTCAAGCCGCTCCCAGGCCTCCTCGCGGCGCGCCTTGTCGCGCGACAGCACCGCTTCGCCCATGGCGTTCTCGATGCGCTCCAGGTAGACTTCCACCTCATCGCCGACACTCAGGGTTTCATCGGAGCCCGGCATCTGGAACTCGCGCACGGCCACTCGGCCCTCGGTCTTCAACCCGACGTCTATGATCGCGAGATCGTTCTCAATCGATATGATCTTGCCTTTTACAACAGTGCCTTCAACGGCGTCATTGGCGTTAAAGCTCTCGTCCAGCATGGCCGCGAATTCATCGCGGGTCGGGTTCAAGGTGCTTGCAGCGGTCATTAATTCCTCGTTGTTACATCTAAATCGGGTTGGCCCACGGCAATATCCGCAGGTCGTCCAGCCGTCTCAAGGCGTTCAATCTTCGCTTGGTTCAGAAACAGCCGGCATACCACGAGCATTTCCGGTTCAGGCAGACAGACACCCAGGCCGGCGTCTCGTTTTTCTTCCTGATACGGAAACAATTTAAGGACCCGCCGCTTGTTGGGCAGCGCGTCCCGGTCAGATTTTGCCGTCGATGTATTCGACGGCAGCCTGAAACGCCGCTTCTATATCCAATTTCGTCGTGTCGAGCAAGTAGGCGTCTGCAGCCGGTTTCAGTGGCGCAACCGCCCGTCCGGCGTCGCGTTCGTCACGCCGTCTCAGGTCGTCGAGCACGGTTTCGAGAGACGGCTTGACGCCCGCGGCGCACAACTCGGCGTGGCGGCGCCGGGCGCGCACCTCGATATCGGCGGTCACGAACAGTTTGACCTCGGCATCCGGACACACGACGGTGCCGATGTCGCGGCCGTCGAGAACCGCTCCCGGCGGCGATGACGCGATCCGGCGCTGGAAGTCGAGCATGATTTCGCGCACCTGCGGATCGGCGGCAATGATCGAGGCCGCCTCGCCGGCGCCATCGGCGCGCAATTGGTCGTCGTCGAAGTCCTCGATCTCCAGTCCGCGCGCCGCCGCCAGGGCTGCATCGGTGTTCGACGGGCTGGCCCCGGAGCGCTCCACCGCCACGCCGACCGCGCGGTAAAGCGACCCGGTATCAAGATAGTTCAAGCCGTAGTGCGCCGCCAGCCGGCGTGCCAGAGTTCCCTTGCCGGACGCGGCGGGCCCATCGACAGCAATGATCATGACACCCCATCCGCATCGATAAATTCCGCCCCCAGACCCGCCATCAGGCCGGCAAATTCGGGAAAGCTGGTGGCGATGATTTTGCCGTCGTCAACCGTGACCGCATTGCGCGCGCCAAGCCCCAGCACGCAGAACGCCATGGCAATGCGATGGTCCAGGTGCGTTTCGACCACACCGCCGCCCGGTACCGGACCGCCATCGACTTCAAGCCAGTCATCGCCGGCTCGCGCTGCAATGCCGTTCTGCCTCAGGCCGGCCAGCACCGCGTTCAATCGGTCGCTTTCCTTCACCCGCAGTTCGGCAAGGCCCGCCATGTGCGTGCTGCCCTCGGCAAACGCTGCGGCCACCGCCAGCACCGGATACTCGTCGATCATCGACGGCGCCCGGCCGGCCGGCACCGACACGCCGCGCAGCCGGCTCGCGCGCGCTGTCACGGTGCCGACGTCTTCGCCGCCGGCGGTGCGCTTGTCGCTGATCGACAGATCGGCCCCCATCTCGATCAGCGTCTCGAAAAGTCCGGTTCGCGTCGGGTTCAGAAGGACATTGTCTATGGTGATGTCCGAACCTTCGGTGATCAACGCGGCCACGATGGCAAAGGCCGCAGAACTTGGGTCACCGGGTACGGCAATGTCGCAGGCGGTCAATTCGACGTGGCCGGACACCGAGATGTGGCGCTGGCCAGCCCTGTCCGTGTGTGAAATGTCGGCGCCGAACGCCGTCAGCATGCGCTCGGTGTGGTCGCGGGTGGCGTGCGTCTCGATGACCGTGGTGATGCCGGGCGTGTTCAATCCGGCGAGCAGGACCGCCGACTTGACCTGTGCCGAGGCCACCGGCAAGGCATAGGTAATCGGCACGGCATGGCGCGCCCCATGCAGTGTCAGTGGCAGCCGCGACGATGCTGCAGGCTCGAAGCGGGCCCCCATTTGCTGCAGTGGATTGATGATCCGGTCCATCGGGCGTTTGCACAGCGAAGCATCGCCGGTCAGCCTCACACTGATCGGCGTCGTCGCCATCAGCCCGGCGGCAAGGCGCACACCGGTGCC
The DNA here is from genome assembly GCA_024639035.1 of Alphaproteobacteria bacterium. GTDB lineage: Bacteria > Pseudomonadota > Alphaproteobacteria > Rhizobiales > Aestuariivirgaceae > JAHEJE01. The sequence continues at coordinate 1,495 of JAHEJE010000188.1, read as the reverse complement.
CGAGTTGCCGAAATCGACCTCTGCGTCGGGCTGGCGCAAGCCGCCGACGCCGGTGCCGCGAACCCTGCATGTGCCGTCCGCCTGTGCCGAGATACGTGCGCCGAGCGCTGCCATTGCCCGGCGGGTGTTCACCACATCTTCCGATGCGAGCAGTCCGCTGATGCAGCTTTCGCCGAGCGCGATTGCGCTGAGCATCAGCGCCCGGTGTGAAATCGACTTGTCGCCCGGAACCTCTATGCGGCCCCGCAGATTGCCCGAGGGCCGCGCAATGATCGGCTTGTGCCCGGTTTCAAGCATAACAACCCAGTCTGTCTATTGATTTTCCAACCCAGATGCGGTCCTAGCATGATCGGCGGCGGACTGTCACCAACAAGCCGCGCGCGCGAAACCTGTGATTTGCTTTTGACAGCGCGGCTGGGCCGTGGCATGGGATGCCACAATTCTCACTCCTGATTTTCGCAACAGAGGAACTGCGCACGTGGTTGATGCAGAACTTGGGGCCAAACGGTCCTGTCCGAGCTGTTCCAGCCGGTTCTATGATTTGAACAACGATCCCATAGTTTGCCCGAGCTGTGGCGAGAGTTTCATCGTCGAGCCGATCCTGCCTTCGAAGTCCGATGCCCCGCCGCCCGCCAAGCCGGCCGAACCGGCTCCCGAGCCAGCGAAGAAAGAAACCGCTGCCGTCGCCAGTTTGGACGATGCCGATAGCGATGACGACGACGATGACGATGCCGATGACGAGGCCGCGGTAATTGAAGGCGTGGATCTGGGCGACGATGTCGAGATCGAAGCGGACGGCGACGACGATACGTTTCTCGAAGAAGAAGATGACGATGATGCCCCGGCAATCGGCATCATCGGCGCGACCAAACCGGATGACACCGAGAGTTGACCGTGGCAATCGGCCGGACGATGAAGTTTTGCTTGATTGTTTGAGCCGGTCAGCCTAGTTTCCCGCCGCCCGCGCCAACTTGTGCCCGCCACAAGGCCAGGCGAAGCGGCAGGCAAGGGGCCATAGCTCAGTTGGGAGAGCGCTTGAATGGCATTCAAGAGGTCGGCGGTTCGATTCCGCCTGGCTCCACCAGCCCCCAAGATATTTTCAATATATTTTTCAATGCGTTAGAAGGCGTTTCGAGGGCTTCGGAACGCTTGGTCACACTTTGACAAGCAGTCTCCGGTCACCTCTCGGTCACTCAATTGATGATGCGACTGGGGGCAGCTTTTGCCCCATTGCAGACTCTCCGAACACCGTTCTGCAGAGTCTGCTTCGCCCCCGGTAACGGACCCAAATCAAAAAGGCTCATCACTTCCGGGATGTGCCACATGTTGGCCGACCAGTCTTGCGTTGCCTTACGATGGCGTACTCGTTGCACTGTGTCTGACGTCAGCGCCTATGGAACAAATTAGCGGTATTGCATAAGGGAGGATTTTTGGCTCATCGTAACCATCAAGGAGTGAAGATGAGACATAAATCCGGGCCACGGGGCACAGCCTC
>JAHEJE010000187.1 GCA_024639035.1 Alphaproteobacteria bacterium | reverse complement strand
CCCGGCCGCCGCTTGTCGAGATACGGTTGAATGTCCGCCTCGCTCATCGCGATGCCCGGCGGGCAGCCGTCGATCACGCAGCCCAGCGCCGGCCCGTGGCTCTCGCCGAACGTGGTGACGCGAAACATATGCCCAAAACTGTTGTGCGACATGTCGGCATTTTCTCTTTGCTCCCCTCCCCCGTGTGGGGAGGGGTTGGGGGAGGGGCGCCGACTACCCGTTCGCGCTGCCGCTTGCCGATAGGCCGCTACCCCACCCCTAACCCCTCCCCACACGGGGGAGGGGGATAGGATCTTCGCCCCTCTTAGCCGTCCAGCCCACGCGCGTCAAACCAATCGATCCCGCCGTCCTGTATCCGAAAGAACCGGTCCTGCGGCACTCTCAGCCGCACGATCTCGCCCTTGGGCAGGTCGAACACGATACCCCGCACGATCCGGCTGATGCCGCCGTGGGCAACGGCGATGGTCGGTGCCTCGAGGCTTTCGAGCCACGCCAGCACCCGTTCGCGGCCGTCGGCATAGCTCTCGCCGCCGGCCGGCCGCCAGTCGTGATACTGCTCCGGGCGCACCTCCGGTTCGATGCCCATGGCATGAATATCGGCCCATTGCTTGCCTTCCGCTTCGCCGAAACTCAACTCGGCAAGGCGCGGCTCGACGCTAACCGCCTTAGCCGTCAGGCCATACACCGCAAGCACCGCATCCATGGTCTGGCGGGCTCGCCCGAGAGGGCTGGCGGTGAGCTTATACCCCTCGAGCACCGGCACCACCTGGCGCAGTTTCGCGGCCATTCGCCGGGCCTGTTCCAGCCCGGTTGCGTTCAACGCAATATCGCGCTGGCCCTGGAGCCGCCGCTCCTGGTTCCAGGCCGTCTCACCGTGACGCAGAAAGTAGACCGGCGGCAGCTTTGCCGGATCAATCACCGCCGTTGGCGACCGAGATGTCCGGCGCCTTCGGGTTCTTCATGCCGACGACATGATACCCGGCATCGACGTGGGTCACCTCGCCGGTCACACCGCGCCCGAGGTCGGACAGCAGATAAACCGCTGAGTCGCCGACTTCCTCGATGGTCACCGTGCGTCTGAGCGGCGAGTTGTACTCGTTCCATTTCAGGATATAGCGGAAATCGCCGATGCCGGCCGCGGCAAGCGTCTTGATCGGCCCGGCCGAAATCGCATTCACCCGGATGTTCTGTTCGCCCAGGTCCGCCGCCAGATAGCGCACCGAGGCTTCCAGTGCCGCCTTGGCGACGCCCATGACGTTGTAATGCGGCATCCACTTTTCCGCACCGTAATAGGTCAGCGTCAGCAGCGAGCCGCCGTCGGTCATCAGTTTCTCCGCCCGCTGGGCGATGGCGGTAAAGCTGTAACAGGATATCTGCATCGACTTGGTGAAATTGCCCACCGTCGTGTCGACATAGCGCCCGGTCAGTTCGTCCTTGTCGGCAAAAGCAATGGCATGGACGACGAAATCGAGTTTGCCCCAGGCCCTTTCGATCTCGGCGAAGGTTGCATCGATCGAGGCATCGTCGGTCACATCGCACGGCAGCACGATGCTGGCCCCGACCGATTGCGCCAGAGGTTCGACGCGCTTCTTGAGCGCATCTCCCTGATAGGTGAACGCCAGTTCCGCCCCGTGCTTGGCGCAGGCACTGGCGATGCCCCAGGCGATTGAACGGCTGTTGGCCACCCCCATCACAAGGCCGCGTTTGCCGGCCATCAAGGCCGCGGACTCAGTCATCGAAACTTACCTTTTTTGGTTCTTGGTCGCAAAACCCCACGGCGGCTCAATTGACACATATCGGCAAGGCCGTCCAGATATCGGCCCGGATCGGCAATTCACGTTTCATTGCGGTTTGTTATCGCCACGGCGCCCGGATGCAATTCCACTGGTGATCTGGGCCGCGATCTGTGCCAGAAATGGCCGCGCCAGATCACGCTGCTGAGGTTCATCATGTCCGCAGGCAAAGACATCCTTGCCACTCTCACCGCCGCCGCCGGTTTTACCGAGGCAGCCGATCCCTTTGCCCTGTTCGCCGATTGGATGGCCGAGGCAAGCAAGTCCGAACCCAACGACCCCAACGCCATGAGCCTGGCCACTGTCGATGGCGACGGTCTGCCCAACGTCCGCATGGTGCTGCTGAAGGAGCATTCCGCCGCCGGCTTCGTTTTCTATACCAACTGCGAAAGCCAGAAGGGCACCGAGCTGCTCGGTTCGATGCAGGCGGCGATCAATTTTCACTGGAAGTCGCTGCGTCGCCAGGTGCGCGTGCGCGGTCCGGTCGAGAAGGTTTCCGACCGCGAAGCCGATGAGTATTTCGCCTCGCGCGCCCGCGACAGCCGCATCGGTGCCTGGGCCTCGCAGCAGTCGCGGCCGCTCGAAAGCCGCTTTGCACTGGAAAAGGCGGTTGCCAAATATGCCGCCAGATACGCCGTCGGCGAGGTGCCGAGGCCGCCATATTGGTCTGGCTTTCGCATCGTTCCGGTCTATATTGAGTTCTGGCATGACCGCCCGTTCCGCCTGCATGACCGCGTCGTGTTCAGCCGGCCGGACGCCGCGGCGCCATGGTCCAAGCAGCGCCTTTACCCGTAGAAAGCAACGATGTCGGAAGTCCCCCAGAGCGAACGCAAGACCCTGATCCTGACCGGCGCCTCGCGCGGCATCGGCCACGCCACGGTCAAGCGCTTTTCATCGGCCGGCTGGCGGGTCATCACCTGTTCGCGCCACGGTTTTCCCGAGGATTGTCCCTGGGAGATGGGCGAAGAGGACCACATTCAGGTCGACCTCGCCGATACCGGCGATGTGACCCGCGCCATCGGCGAGATGCGCGAACGCCTGAAAGCCCAGAACGGCCGCCTCTATGCCCTGGTCAACAACGCCGCGATATCTCCGAAACTGCCCGGCGGCGGCCGCATGAACACCCTTGAGACCCCGGTCGAAGACTGGAAAACCGTCGCCCAGGTCAACTTCTATGCCCCGATCATGCTGGCCCGCGGCCTGATCGAGGAATTGAAGGCTGCCAAGGGTTCGGTCGTCAATGTCACCTCGATTGCCGGCTCGAGCGTCCATCCCTTCGCCGGTGCCGCCTATGCCACCTCTAAGGCGGCCTTGGCCTCGCTGACCCGCGAGATGGCGGCTGATTTCGGACCCCACGGCGTGCGCGTCAATTCGATTTCCCCGGGTGAGATCGAGACCTCGATCCTGTCGCCGGGCACCGAAAAGATCATCCCGCAGATCCCCCTGCGCCGTCTCGGCCAGCCAGAGGAGGTCGCTAAGGCGATCTACTTCCTGTGCACCGATGCCTCCAGCTACGTCTCCGGCGCCGAGTTGCACATCAACGGCGGCCAGCATGTCTGAGCGGTCCCGCCCGCCGGCGAACGAAGGCCCGGCGCGCGAAACCCTGATGGCCCAGGCGCTGCACTATATCGACGAACAGACCGGCGCCGTCACCCCGGCCTGGCAGCCGGCCACCACGTTTGCCCGCCGCGACGATGCCGGGTTCTATGGCGATTTCCGTTATTCCCGTTCCGGAAACCCGGTTTCGGTCCATCTCGAGGAGATGCTGGCCCGGCTCGAAGGCGGTGCCGCGGCCAGGGTGTTTTCTTCTGGTCTTTCCGCCTTCGTTTGCCTGATGGAAACCCTGCCGCACGGCGCCCATGTCGTCGCCCAGCGCATCATGTATCACGGCGCGCTCGACTGGCTGATGCGCCTGCGCGACAAGCGCGGCCTGAAGCTGACCCTGTTCGATCAGTCGGACCCCGCCGGTCTCACCGGAGCCATCGCGCCCGGCGCGACCGATCTGGTGTGGATTGAAACCCCGTGCAATCCGACCTGGGACATCACCGATATCGCCGCTGCCGCCGAAGCCGCCCATGCCGCCGGAGCGAAACTGGCGGTCGATGCCACTTGCGCCTCGCCGGTTCTGTCGCGCCCGTTCGATCTCGGTGCCGATCTCATCTTTCATTCCGCGACGAAGTACCTGAACGGCCACAGCGACGTCACCGCCGGCGCCCTCATCGCCGCCAGCGAAGACGACCAGTGGCACGAGCTTTGCACCCTGCGCAACTACATGGGCAGCGTCCTGCCGCCGTTCGAAAGCTGGCTGGCCATCCGTGGCCTGCGCACCGTGTTCCTGCGTGTCGGGCGCGCCTCGCAAAGCGCCCTGGCCATCGCCCGCCACCTTGATGGCCACCCGGCCCTCGAGGCGGTGCTTTATCCCGGGTTGCCCGGCCATCCGGGCCATGAGGTGGCCAAGCGCCAGATGCCGGGAGGTTTCGGCGGTATGCTTTCGATCACGGTGAAAGGCGGCCGTCAGGCGGCGGCCGACGTCTGCGCCGCTCTGCGTGTTTTCGTGCGCGCCACCTCGCTCGGCGGTGTCGAAAGCCTGGCCGAGCACCGCATCCTGGTCGAGGGTGCCAACTCAATCGTTCCCGACAACCTGATCCGCCTGTCGGTCGGCATTGAGGACGTCAATGACCTGATCGCCGATCTCGATCAGGCTTTGCAGAAGTTATGAAGTCAGGCCCATCCCGCTCCCCCGGCCCAACCACCCCAAGGGTACCATCTACGGGGGGTTGGGCCGTGGGAGCGGGATGGGCCTGACTTCAAGGCCAATAATTTCAATCGGCCCGCAGGCCTTCCTTGGCCACCCACAACGCGGTGTCGTCGAGCGCCCTCTCCAGCCGGTCGAACAGTTCGCCGATCTCGTCCTCGGTGATGATCAGCGGTGGACACAAGCCCAGCGCATCGCCCATGGCCCGGATCAGCAAGCCGCGGTCCTGGGCAAACCCAGCCGCCTTCAGGCCAACGGTCTGTGACGGATCGAACGGCGTCTTGCTGGCCTTGTCGGCCACCAGTTCCACCGCCCCGATCATCCCGCGCCCGCGAGCTTCCCCGACCAGCGGATGGTCTGCCAGCGCCGCCAGCCGGGCCTGAAAAACCTCTCCAAGCGCGCCGGCATTTTCGATGATCCCGTCGCGCTTGTAGATTTCGATCGTCTTCAGCGCCACCGCCGCACCGACCGGATGGGCGGTATAGGTGTAGCCGTGCCCGAACATGCCGTTCCTGCGGCTGGCTTCGAGCATCGACTGGTAAACCTCTTCCTCGATGCTGATCGCGCCGACCGGGAAGTAGGCCGAGGTAATCGCCTTGGCCATCGACACCGACGTCGGCGTGATCCCCATAGTCTCGCTGCCGAACCAGCTGCCGGTGCGCCCGAAACCGCAGATCACCTCATCGGCAATGTAGCGCACATCGTATTTCGCCAGCACGTCGTTGATCTTCGGGAAGTAGCTGTCCGGCGGCACCAGTACCCCGCCGGCCCCCATGATCGGCTCGGCGATGAATGCCGCCACCGTATCCGGTCCCTCGCGCTGGATCATCTCGTCCAGGTCGTTGGCCATCCGGGTGCTGAATTCGTCTTCGCTCTCGCCGTCCCGGCCGAACCGGTAATAGTGCGGGCACGAGGTGTGCAGGATATTGGCGATCGGCAGATCGAAATCAGCATGGACAAAGGGCAGGCCGGTCAGCGATCCCGAGGCGACCGTGACCCCGTGATAGCCCTTCATGCGGGCGATGATCTTCTTCTTCTCCGGCTTGCCCCGGGCGTTGTTGTGGTACCAGGTCAGCTTGATCTGCATGTCGTTGGCTTCCGAGCCGGAACAGCAAAACAGGATTTTCGAGGCCTCGCACGGCACCAGTTCCTTCAGCGTTTCCGCCAGTTCGATCGCCATGTCGTTCGACTTGCCGCCGAAGATGTGGGTATAGGACAGCCGCCGCATCTGCTCGGCGGCCACGTCCGCCAGTTCATCGTTGCCATAGCCCAGCGCCGTACACCACAGCCCGGCAAGGCCCTCGATATATTCCCTGCCGTGGCTGTCATAGACATAGACCCCCTTGCCGCCCTCCAG
>JAHEJE010000186.1 GCA_024639035.1 Alphaproteobacteria bacterium | reverse complement strand
CCTGGCACGACGCCGTCGCCGAAGAGGTCAAAGCCGTGCGCCAGAACGCCGGCATCATGGACATTTCCGCTTTTGCCAAGATCGAGGTGTCGGGCGACGATGCCGACAGCGTCATCGACCGACTTATTCCCAACCGGATGCCCGGCGATCGCCGCATCATCCTCACTCACTTCCTGGCTGACAGCGGCCGCATCGAGGCGGAGGTGACAATCGCCCGGCTCGGGCCGAACTGGCTCTACCTGACCTGCGCCGCGTTCTTCGAACAGCGGGTGATCGATTACCTGACTTTCAACATCGCCAGCGACGAGACGGTTCAGATTGATAACGTATCGAGCGACTACGGCGCCCTCGCCCTCAACGGCCCGCGCACGCGAGAGATCCTCGGCGCGGTCACCGACCAGCCATTGGACAACAAGAACTTTCCGTGGCTCACGGTCAGGGACGTCGCAATTGACGGCAATCCGGTCCAGGCCATGCGGTTGTCATACGCAGGAGAATTGGGCTTCGAACTGCACATGCCCATGGCTCATCTGAAGCCGGTCTATGATGCGCTGTGGGCAGCCGGCAAGCCGCACGGCCTGGTCGACTATGGGTCCTTCGCCATGAACGCCATGCGGATGGAAAAAATGTTCAAGGGCGCCGGCGAACTTACCAACGAGGTCACCCTGCCGGAAGCCGACGTCATGCGCTTCGTCAAACTCGACAAGGCCGATTTTGTCGGCAAGGCCGCTACCGAGGCCGCGGCGGCCGCGCCACTGCGCTGGGTTTGCGCCTATCTGGAGATCGACGGCGACGGCGAGCATGACGGCCATGGCGGCGAAGCCGTGCTGGTCAACGGCGAACATGTTGGCCTGACGAGCTCTGTGGCATATGGCATGTCGGTCGATAAATTGCTGGCGTTCGGTTATGTACAGCCCGCCCACGCCGCGCCTGGCACCGAGCTGGAGGTCATGATCATGGGCACGCCACGTCCGGCGCGCGTTCTGGCAGAACCGGTCTATGATCCGGCCAACGAGAAACCGAGGAGCTGATCGAATGGCGGTGATGTGTGCGGTTGTCCTCACCGGCCATGGTGGCATGGACAAGCTGGTCTATCGCGACGACTGGCCGAAGCCCAAGGCCGGACCTGGCGAAGTGCTGGTCAAGGTGCTCGCCTGCGGTCTCAACAACACCGACGTCAATACCCGCTCGGCCTGGTACTCAAAGGGTGTCAGCGACGCCACCACAGGTGAAGGCTTCGATGGTGCCGAAGACGATGACGCCTCCTGGGGCGGGGCGCCGATCACCTTCCCGCGCATTCAGGGCGCCGATGTATGTGGCCGCGTCGAGGCGGTCGGAGCGGGTGCCGATGCCGGCTTGATAGGCAAGCGTGTCATGATCGACACCTGGCTGCGCGACTGGGGCGATCCGCTCAATCTCGACAAGACCGGCTACTTTGGCAGCGAGTGTGATGGCGGTTTTGCCGAATACACCAAGGTCGACCAGCGCCAGGTTCATCCGGTCACCAGCGATCTCGGCGACGCCGAGCTTGCGACCTTTGCCACCTCCTCCATCACAGCGGAGAACATGCTGAACCGGGCGAATGTCGGCAAGGGCGACATTGTGCTGGTACCAGGCGCTTCCGGCGGCGTCGGCTCTGCCCTCGTGCAATTGACCAATCGTCGGCAGGCTCGGGCGGTGGCGATGTGCGGTGAGGACAAGGCCGATGCCGTGCGCGCGCTTTCACCGGCAGCGGTTCTGCCGCGGTCGCCGCACAACCTGAAGGCGGCCCTGAAGGACGCGATTGGCAGGGATACGGTGACCGTGGTCGCCGATGTCGTCGGCGGCGCGCTGTGGCCTGAAATGATCGGTGTCATCGCCAGAGGCGGCGGCTACACCTGCGCCGGTGCGATCGCCGGCCCGATCGTCGAATTCGATCTGCGTACATTCTATCTGCGCGACCTCACCTTTACCGGCGCAACGATTGTGGCGCCGGGGGTGTTTGCCGATCTGGTCGGCTACATCGAACGCGGCGAGATCAGGCCGGTGCTGGCGGAAACCTTTCCGCTGACCAAACTCCATGACGCGCAAACCGCCTTCATTGCCAAGAAGCATGTCGGCAACATTGTGGTGGTGCCGTGAACCCCAACAAGCAGGACACTCCGATGACGACCCAAGCCGACTGGATCGCCCGTGCCAACGCCGTGCTGCCGGGCGGTGGGTTCGGAAACTTCGATCCGAACATGATCATCACCTCCGGCAAGGGTGCGCATGTCTGGGACGCGGACGGAAACCGTTACATCGATCTGCTGATCGGCTCGGGTCCGATGCTGCTCGGTCATGGCGATTGCGAGGTGTTGCAGGCGATCCACGAACAGACCGAAAAGGGCCTGACCTTCTTTGCCAATAACGCCAGCGCCATCGAGCTGGCTGAAGAAATCTGCCGCGCCGTGCCCTGTGCAGAGCAATTGCGTTATGTCTCGACCGGCGGCGAGGCGGATATGTATGCCATGCGGCTGGCCCGTGCCCATACCGGCCGCAGCAAGATCCTGAAATTCGAGGGCGGCTACCACGGCATGTCCGCCGAAGCCCAGATGAGCCTCGCCCCCAACCGTCTGGTCAATTTTCCCATCGCAGTGCCCGATTCCGCCGGCATCCCGGACGCGGTCCGCGCCGAAATGCTGATCGCACCGTTCAACGATATCGAGTTTGCCCGCTCGCTGATCGCAGAGCACGGGGCTGACATCGCTGGCATCATCGTTGAACCGCTGCAGCGCATCATTCCGCCGGCGCCCGGCTTCCTGCAAGCGCTGCGCGATGAATGCGACAAGCACGGCATCGTGTTGATCTTCGATGAGATCGTCACCGGCTTCCGTTTTGCCTACGGCGGTGCCCAGGAGCTGTATGGCGTGGTCCCTGATGTGTGTACGCTCGGCAAGATCATCGGCGGCGGTCTGGCGCTGGCCGCCATCGCCGGCCGCGCCGACATCATGAGTTGTTTCGACAAGGCCAGGGCGGGCGACAAGTTCCTGATGCAGCTCGGCACCCTGTCCGGCAATCCTCTGGCTTCGGTCGCTGGCCTGAAGACCATGGAAATTCTCCGCCGCCCCGGTCAGTATGACAAGCTGCGCAGCTTTGGCCGCAGGCTGATGGACAGCATGGCCAAGCACCTTGGCGCGGCCGGTTTCGCCCATCAGATCGTCGGCGACGAAACGCTGTTCGATGTGGTGTTCACCGACAAGCCGGTCACGAATTACCGCGACGTGTTCGGCGCCGACGCCGCCCGCAATGCCCGCTTCAACGCCATGCTGCGCGAAAAGGGTCTGCTTAAATCGCCGGGCAAGACCTATGCGTGCCTGGCGCTCAGCGAAGCCGACATGGAACAGATCGACGACGCCATTGCCTACGCCGCCGGCCGGCTCGATTAGGACATCAAGCCGCCTGTTTGCCGTAGAACAGGTTCACCACATGTTCGGCCTCGGCAAAAAACAGCCAGCGTTCGGTCACGGCGGCAATCATTGCCCACAATACGGCAAGCAGCGCCGATGCCGTTGCCAGGCCTGGTGACAGGGCTTGCGTGAGCAGGGTGAAGATGATCGCCCCGCCCAGACCGAGCACAACAATCCGGCGCAGCTTGGCCGCGTGCTTGCGCCCGACCTTGTAGCCCATCTCCCGCATCAGATAATTTTTTGTCGTGTGGGGCGCTTCGAGTTGGCGGACCTCGCCGAGGAACCCCAGGCCGGTGGCGCTGCCGATGGTCAGGGTCCGTTCAGCCTTGTCGATGCTGTTCCAGTACGCCAGTTTCAAGACAAGCACCACGCCCAGCGCCACAACCGCAATCACCACCTGCGCCACCTGCTGGCGGTTGAACAGATGGGAAATCGCCAGCAGCAGAACCGCACCGGTGGCCAGGGCAAAACTCAGATAAACCGGCACGACAAGCCGGTGCGTCCACTGCCGTACCGTCGGCACCGTGGCATAGATCATGCCGGTGCAGTAGACGGTGATCGCACTCATGATCGCCGCCAGAATGCCCATCACTGCAATGCCTGGCCCGGCAAAAGCCCATGCGTAACCGAACAGCAGGGCCGGCACGTAGGTGGCAACGGCGGCCACGCCTTCGCGAGACAGCCACGATGTACGCCACTGCGAAAACGCCCGCCAGGCCCGTTCCGGATGCCCGAGGTGGAACGTCGACGACAACAGACCGAGTGAGATCAGGCCGAGCGCAACCGCCATCGAAGTGAGTGCGAAGGCAGCACTTGACGCCGCCCCGTGCGACAGGCCCGCCAGCCCGGCCAGAGCCAGAAGACCGTAGCCGGCGCCTGAGGCGGTGGTGAACAGTATCACTGAATAGGCAGGGTGCATGGATGCGTTCCGTTAATCCGACAGCTTGCTGTCGACCCAGGCAAAGAACCGTTCGCTCACCGATCCATCGGTGCCCGCGACCGCACGGCCGTCGAGCGCTTCTGCCTGAAGATCATTTCCGCCGCCGTCCCGGCGCGGCCGTGGCGGCAGGTACTTGTTGACCGGCTTGTAGTTCATTTCCGGCAGCAGGTCATAGCCGCCGCGGGCACTGACCAGCCGCGAGACATCGCTGTCGGCATCGCCGAGATCGCCGAAATGACGCGCCCCGGTCGGGCAGGCGCGCACGCAGGCCGGCATCCGGTCTTCCGGTTCCAGATGCTCGTTGTAGATACGGTCGACGCAAAGGGTGCACTTCTTCATCACCCCGTCCACGTGATCATACTCGCGCGCGCCGTAAGGGCAGGCCCACGAGCACAACTTGCAGCCGATGCAGGTGTCCGGATTGACCAGAACGATGCCGTCCTCGGCGCGCTTGTAGGATGCACCCGTCGGGCACACGGTGACGCAGGCCGGCTGTTCGCAATGTAGGCACGAACGCGGAAAATGCACCACCTGATCGCCGCTCTCGCTGTGCGTTTCGTAAGCGTGCACCCGGTTCAGCCATGGCCCCATCGGTTCCGCGCCATAGGGGTCATCCTCGATCAGCGGGGCCGAATAGCCTTGGGTGTTCCACTCCTTGCACGATACCGCGCAGGCCTGGCAGCCGACGCAGATATCGAGGTCGATCACCAGGCCGAGTTTCTTCTGCCCGGGTGCTGAGGTGTCTGGAAGTGACGTCATGACGGTTTTCTCTCGCCGCGAAAACGCAGTTGCGGCGGCCGGGTTCTCAATCCGGAGGGCTTTTCGAGGGTTGGAAATTGCGGTTCTGTGACCAGTGTATCTTCAGCCGGAGCCTTTTCGATCCGCACCCGCAGATCGTACCAGGCGGCCTGTCCGGTGACCGGATCGGAGTTGGAATAGCGATAACCGCCCTGGCGCTCGGGCAAAAGGTCGCTGATCACGTGATTGAGCAGGAAGCCCTTGCGCGCTTCCGGCGCATCACCGGCAAGGTTCCAGGCACCGGACCTTTTGCCGATGGCATTCCATGTCCACACCGTGTCCGGGTTGACGCCATCCATCAACTTCAACGGCACCTTGATGCGGCCGTGGTGCGAGGTGACGTACACCCAGTCGCCGTCCTTCAGCCCCATTTCGCCGGCCCGTGCGCGCGACATGTACAGCCAGTTGCGGTTGAAAATCTGCCTGAGCCAGGCATTCTGCGCGCCCCATGAATGATACATCGCCATCGGCCGCTGGGTAATGGCATGCATCGGAAACGAACCGCAGTCGACCATCGCTTCTTCGAGCGGCGTGTACCAGAAGGGCAGGGGGTCGAAGTAGGTGCGCACCCTTTCGGCGTGGTTCTCCGGCACGGTGATCTTGCCATGGCCGTCCGCCGCCAGCCGGAACTGCTGCATCGGTTCGAGATAGAGCTGGAAGATTACCGGGTTCATCGACAACCGGAAGCCCATCTTCACCGAGTATTTCAAGGCTTCGACGTTGGCAAACCGCATGTAGCGCT
>JAHEJE010000185.1:4393-5916 GCA_024639035.1 Alphaproteobacteria bacterium | reverse complement strand
CTCATCCCGGCCAGCACCTCGGGCAGCGCCTTGCGCGGGATCGTGCCATCCATGCAGTAGTAGTCCGGCGAGATGCGTCCGACGGCGGGAAACGCCGCCTTGCGGCCGGCCCAGAACGACATCCGCTCGGCATCGCTGTTCGATACCCGGATCGATTGCGCCTGGTTGGTCCTGGCGATCGTGCTTACCCGTTCGATCAGATCATCGACCTCGACCTCCGGCCCGTCGAGTTCGACGATCAGCAGCGCCTCGGCATCGAGCGGATAGCCCACCTTGACGAACTCCTCTGCCGCATGGATCGCCGGCCGGTCCATCATCTCCATTCCACCAGCGATGATGCCGGCCGAGATGACGTCGGCAACGCACTGTCCGGCATTTTCGCTGGACGGAAAACCGACCAGCACGGCGCGCGCGGTTTCCGGCTTTTGCAGAATCCGCACCGTGACTTCGGTAATCACCCCCAACAGTCCTTCCGACCCGGTCATCAGGCCGAGAAGATCATAACCATCGCTGTCCAGGTGCCGCCCGCCGATGCGGATCACCTCGCCGGTGATCAGCACCATCTCCAGGCCGAGCAGGTTGTTGGTCGTCAGTCCGTACTTCAGGCAATGCACCCCGCCGGCATTCTCGGCCACATTGCCGCCAATGGTGCAGGCGATCTGCGACGACGGATCGGGAGCATAGTAGAAACCGGCGTGTTCCACCGCCTGTGTGATCCCCAGGTTGGTCACCCCCGGCTGCGCCACCACGCAGCGGTTGCCGAAATCGATGTCGAGGATGCGGTTGAACTTGCCCAGCCCGAGAATGATCCCGTCCTCAAGCGGCAGCGCCCCGCCCGACAGCGACGTGCCGGCGCCGCGCGGCACCACCCGCACGCCATTGTCGTGGCAATACTTCAGCACTGCGCTCACCTGTCCGGTATCTTCCGGCAGCACCACGGCCAGCGGGATCTGGCGGTAGGCGGTCAGCCCGTCGCTTTCATAGGCCCGCATCTCGTTTTCGGTGTGAACTACGCCTTCGGCCGGGCAGATCTTCTGCAGCTCGCGCACGATATCGGGTCGGCGCTCCAGAACCGCGGCATCGGCTGCCGGCATCTTCAAACCGCTCATGGCGCACAACCCCATCGTCAGTTGACAGTTATCAAACTACATAACCGGCCTGCCAAACACAAACCCCGCCGGTCGGCTTCTCACGCACCGGAACCACAGGTCACGCAACCATCGTCCCGGTTGCGGTAAGGCCGGATTCATGGGATTGGTTGATCCTTAACGAACGCACACCTGGAATGCACACATGAGCCAGAAGTCGCCGCACGTCGGCCTGTTCGTCACCTGCCTGGTCGACATGATGCGCCCATCCGTCGGCTTCGCAGCGGTCAAATTGCTGGAGCAGGCCGGTTGCCGCGTCGACGTACCGGAGGCGCAAACATGCTGCGGCCAGCCGGCCTACAACAGCGGCGACCGCAAGTCGGCGCAGGACATCGCCCTGTCGGTGATCGATGCCTTCGCCTCGTTCGATCACGT
>JAHEJE010000185.1:0-4293 GCA_024639035.1 Alphaproteobacteria bacterium | reverse complement strand
ATCGCGGACTGAGCCGATGGTCACCGTCCACTCCACATCGCCGCACTTCAAGGCCAATGCCCGGCGCGCACTTGGTGACGAACAATTGCAGCGTGCCCTGACCAATGTGCCGGGCGGCTTCATCGCCAAGCGCCAGCACGCCAAGGACAAGCTGCCCGAGTTCGACGCTTTGCGCGATGAAGCACGCGACCTCAAGAACCACACGCTGGCTCATCTCGATGTCTACCTGGAGGAATACGAAGCCCGGGTGATCGCCTCGGGCGGTCATGTCCATTGGTGCGAGACGCCGGACGAGGCCTGCCGGACGGTCATCGACATCTGCAAGGCCCATGACGCCCGCACCGTGACCAAGGGCAAATCCATGGTCACCGAGGAAATCCACCTGAACGCGGCCATGCAAGCCGCCGGCATTCAGCCGGTCGAAACCGATCTCGGCGAATACATCATCCAGCTGCGCGGCGAGACGCCGAGCCACATCATCGCCCCGGCGGTTCACCTCAACAAGGACCAGATCGAAGCCGATTTCCGCGCCACCCACACCCACCTGCCTGCCGACCGCCAGCTTGAGGAGGGCGCCCAACTGGTCAACGAGGCCCGCCAGATCCTGCGCCAGAAATACATCGATGCCGATGTCGGCATCACCGGCGCCAACTTCCTGGTCGCCGAAACCGGCACCTCGATCATCGTCACCAACGAGGGCAACGGCGATCTCACCCAGAGCCTGCCCAAGGCCCACATCGTCATGGCGACGATTGAAAAGATCGTACCCACCCTGGAGGATGCCTCGACCATCCTGCGCCTGCTTGGCCGCAACGGCACCGGTCAGGAATTCACGTCCTACACGACCTTTTCAACCGGCCCGCGCCGTGCCGACGATCCAGATGGGCCGGATGAGTATCACGTCGTCATTCTCGACAACGGCCGCACAGGCATGATCGGCAGCGATTTCCAGGACATGCTGCGTTGCATTCGCTGCGGCGCCTGCCTCAACCACTGCCCGGTCTATCAGGCCGTTGGCGGTCATGCTTACGGCTGGGTCTATCCCGGCCCGATGGGCTCGGTGCTGACGCCCAGCCTGATCGGCGTCGATCAGGCCGGCCATCTGCCGAATGCCTCGACGTTCTGCGGCCGCTGTGAGGAGGTGTGCCCGATGCGCATCCCGCTGCCGAAGATGATGAGGCACTGGCGCGAGCGCGAATTCGAGCGCCACCTGTCGCCGGTCACGGTGCGCTACGGTATCGGCGCCTGGGCTTTCATGGCCAAGCGGCCGAAGCTTTACCGGCTTGCAACCGGCATCGCCGCGCGCCTGTTGAAACTGTGGGCCGGCAAGACCGGGCGCCTCGAAGCCCTTGCCGGGGCCGGCGGCTGGACCCGCCACCGCGATCTGCCGGCACCGCAGGGCCCGACCTTCATGGCGCAATGGAAGAGGCGCAGGCCATGAGCGCGCGCGAAGCCATCTTTGCCCGCCTCAGGCACCAGTTGGCCGCCGGCAGCAGCGAACAGGACCGGCGCGAGACCGCATCGGCGCGCATTGCCGGCCACGCCGCCAACCTGATCCCGGCGCGGGCGCAGATCGATCACGGCGCGCAGGTCAAGCTGTTCATCGACCAGGCCGAAGCCGTGCAAGCCACGGTCAAGACGCTGGCGTCGCACGATGACGTTCCCGATGAAGTCACCGCCTACCTGCGCAAGCACAACCTGCCGCAGGCCATCCGCCACGGCACCGATGCACAGCTTTCCGGCCTCGACTGGCACGGCAGGGCGCCCTCCCTGACCGTCAGCCACGGCCCGGCCGATCCGCACGACGAGGCCTCGCTCAGCCACGCTGTCGCCGGCGTGGCTGAAACCGGCACGCTCATCCTCACCTCCGGGCCCGACAACCCGACGACGCTCAACTTCCTGCCCGAGAACCACATTGTCGTTGTCAGGGCCGCCGATATTACCGGCACCTACGAGGATGTCTGGCAGACCATCCGCGCCACCTACGGCGAGCGCCAGATGCCGCGCACCGTCAATATGATCACCGGCCCGTCGCGCACCGGCGACATCGAACAGCGCATCGAACTCGGCGCCCACGGGCCGCGCCGCCTGCACATCATTATTATCGAGAACTGATCTTGCCGTTCCGCCCGTTAAAGCAGGTCACGGCCCGCTGGCTGGCGCTCGAGGGTGCCGGCAGCGAGCATCTCACGCTGGAACGCAACGACGGCCGCATCACCGCTACCGCCGTCGTCACCGGCGAGAACGCCGATGGCCCGTTCGGCGCCTGGTATCAGCTGTTCCTCGACCGCCAATGGCGCATCAAGGCGGTGTCCGTCCACCTCACCGATGCCCGCTGGTTTATCGCCAAGTCCCGCACCTCCGGCGAATGGGCCGACGGCGATGGTCGCACTATCGAAGCGCTCGCCGGCTGCACCGACGTCGACCTCGCCGTCTCGCCGTTCACCAACACCTGCGCCATCCGCCGGCTGGATCTGTCGGCCGGTGAGAGCCAGGACCTCGACGTGGCGTTCCTCCCCTTCGACAGCCTCGAACCGCGCCGCGTCCGCCAGCGCTACACCTGCCTGGAGCCGGGCGCCCGCTACCGCTATCAAAATCTCGCCAGCGGTTTCGCGGTGGACCTGACCACCGACAGCGACGGCCTGGTGACAGACTACCCCGGTGCCTTCAAGAGGCTGAGCTGATGCCCCTGCACAACCGCGTGCGCCCGGACGGCCAAATCGTTGCCGACCCGGCCCGCGGCACCTTCATGGGCAACCGCGGCGGCCGCATTCATGTTCCTGAAACCCGCACTCTCACCTCCCGGCGCTGGGCTTCGCGGCAATGGATCATCTGTGAACTGGACTTCAAGCAGCGTCATCGCCGGGTGATGGGCCACAGTTACACCGAGTTGTTCTTCCTCGACGAGGTCACCGCCCTCGCCGCCGGTCATCGTCCGTGCTTCGAATGCCGCCGCCCCGCCGCCAAGGCGTTCTTCACCGCCCATGGCGGCGGCCTCAAGGCCCCCGAAATGGACCGCCTCCTGCATGCCGAGCGTCTCGCTGCGCAAGCGAGCGAAGTCGATCCGCGCGGTTGCCCGGACGGCACGATGTTCGCCGTTGGCACGGCGTTCTATGCCAGGCGCGGAGGGGACTTGCTGGCCTGGAGCCCGCGCGGCTACAGCCATGCCGCTCCGCTTGCCGAAATCCCCACCGCCCGGCCTTTGACTCCAGCCACCACAATCGGCATCTTGGCGGCGGGGTATCGGCCGGCATGGCATCCGTCTGCCGGATGTTTGGATTGATGCAGCACCGGCCCGCTCCCCCGCCCAACCACCCATGGGGTATCCTCTTATCGGGTGGTTGGGCGGGGGAGCGGGCCGGTGCTGTGAGACACATTGAATAGAGGCACCATGAAACTTCTGCGCTATGGCTCACCGGGCCGCGAAAAGCCGGGCCTGCTCGACGACGACGGCAAGATCCGCGATCTTTCGGGCGTCATCGACGACATCACCGTCGACACGGTAACGCCGAAAGGCCTGGCCAAACTGGCCCGCCTCAAGCTCGACAAGCTGCCGCTGGTCAAGGGCCGCAAGCGCATCGGCGTGCCCATCGCCAACCCGCGCAAGTTCATCGCCATCGGCCTCAACTACTCCGACCATGCCGAAGAAGCCGGCCTGCGCCCGCCGCGCGAACCGGTGATCTTCACCAAGCACGTCACCTGCCTCAATGGCCCGAATGACGATGTCGAACTGCCCAGGGGTTCCAAGAAGGGCGACTGGGAGGTCGAGCTTGGCTTCGTCATCGGCACCCGCGCCAAGAACGTGACCAAGAAAGACGCGCTGTCTCACATCGCCGGCTACTGCCTGGTCAACGACGTCTCCGAGCGCGAACATCAGATCGAGCGCTCCGGCCAGTGGGTCAAGGGCAAGTCGCACGACACCTTTGGCCCCGTCGGCCCCTGGCTGGTCACTGCCGACGAGGTCGGCAACCCGCAGCGCCTCGGCATCTGGCTCGACCTCAACGGCGAGCGCATGCAGGACGGCAACACCAAAAACATGATCTTTTCCTGCGCCCACATCGTCTGGTACGTGTCGAAGTTCATCACCCTGGAGCCCGGCGACATCGTGTGCACCGGCACCCCCGCCGGCGTCGCCCTCGGCATGAAGCCGCAACGCTTCCTCAAACCCGGCGACACCATGCACCTCGGCATCGATGGGCTCGGCACGCAGACACAGAAAGTGGTGCGGGCCTGAACCCGGGGCGCTGCATCGTTCCCTCCCCCTTGTGGGGAGGGCTAGGTGTTTAGTCCCGG
>JAHEJE010000184.1 GCA_024639035.1 Alphaproteobacteria bacterium | reverse complement strand
GATGCCGGCCTCGGACTTCTCCGGGCGCACCGGCTTGTGCGGCAGGAAGTCCGGGTTGACGTCGGGCATGCCGGGACGCATCGGGGTTTCGGCCGGCAGCCCGGCCTCGGCACGGGCCTCACGCTCGGCGGTCTCGGCGGCGCGTGCCTCGAGCAGCTTGCGGCCGGCAGCCGGGTCAGGGCGCTGGCGCAGGGCTTCGGACAGGGGGACGCCGGTGACGGGATCGAAGGCTGGGTTTATTTCGCTCGCGGCAGTCTGGCTGTCGCCAGACGCCTCCGCGGGGGCGGCCTGGCCGGCCGGCGGGCGGTCGCCCTTGCCGAGGCCTTTGGCCTCGGGGGTCGCGTCGGCCTCGGGGGTCGCGTCGGCCTTGGAGACGGGGATGCCGGGATAGCCCTCAATAGGCTTGAGGGGGGCTTCCTCGAAGCCCTCCACCGCCTTCACGCCGCCGGTCTGTCTGTTGTGGCCCATGGGTATCTGTGCCCGAATATGTTCCGAATTGTCATCACCCGGTTCAACCGGGTGATCCAGTAGCCACCGCTGTCTGTCGTGGTCTGTACCGCCGGTGGTTACTGGATGGCCCGGTCAAGCCGGGCCATGACAAACAGGGGTGAACGTTTCGCTCCAATATAGTCACAGCACCCTTGCGCCGGAAGGGTGGCTGCTGACAAAACCGGTCAGGATGCCTGCTGGCCGACAGCGCCGGTCAGGCCTGGCCGGCCAGCGGGTCGGGGCCGAAGCGGTTGTCGCCCTTGGTGCCTTCGAGGATGCCGAGGTCGATGATCGCCCAGATGAAGCCGACGAACGGGATGAACAGCAGCAGGCACCACCAGCCGGACTTGTCGCGGTCATGGCAGCGCTTGATGTGCAACATCAGACCGGCGAGCATCAGCAGGATCTGGACGACGAACGACAACAGCCCGTCGGTACCGAAGATCAGCAGGGCAATGATGCCGATGACGAACAGAATGCCGACGCCGATCCACCACGGCTGCCGGTTGATGCGACCCTGCGCCGTCATGAACATGTACTGAAAATCTATGCCTTGCATGGCGGCGTCTCCATTCTGTGCGACCGGCACCCATGGTCGCCGGTCGCGCCAGCCCGGTCAAGTGGGCAGGAACCCAAGCTCGCGCTGCAGCTTCTTGGTCAGGCCGAGGGACACCAACCTGTGCGATGCCGCGATGTAGTCCTTCAGCTCGGTGTCGGTCAGGCCCGGTTCGGCGTGGTGCTGGATCCACTTCATGCCGCGCGATGCCAGGTAGGGGGCAGGGCGCAGGCCGGGCTGGTCGCGCAGCATCTCGTAGGCGATCGGGGTGACCTTGAAGGTGTAGGCGGGATGATCGCCATCGCCCCAGCCGCCGATGGCAAACACCTTGCCGCCGACCTTCCAGACGTCGGCCCCGCCCCATTGCACGACATGACTGGTGGCCGGCAGGGCGGCGCAGACGGCGTTGAACTCAGCCGGGGACACGGGCGGGTGCTTACGAGGCGGCGGGTTTGGCCTGGGCGGTGAACTCCTCCTCAAGCCGGCGCTCGAGTTCGGCGAGGTCTTCAGGCAGCGGCTGGCCGGTGGCCTTGAACTGGGCAAGCTCCATGTGGATCTGTTCGAGCAGCTCGTGAGCGTCCTCGGGCAGGTTCTCCATATCGGTGAACAGCAGATTGATGCGGGCTTTGAGGTCTTCGAAGGCCATGGGGGCCCTTCCATTCGTTTCTTGATTTCGCCGTGCGCGAGGGACTGGGAGGATCACATGTTCGCTGCCCGCTGGCAAGTTGTTCATCCGGTCAGTCCGGCCCACAGGAGCACCACGCCGGCAAAGGTGGTCGCCGCGCCGATTGCGGTAACCGCGGCCGGCGAAAACGTGATGCGGGCGAACAGGCCGAGGAACCATCTGCGCACCGCGAGCATCAACACGCCTTCGATCAGGGCGGCCCAGCCGATCAGGGTGATGAAGCCGGACAGAAGATTGCTCCAGTCGTTGTGGACGGCAAGAATGGCGCCGCCGATGACGAAGGCGACGACGCCGGCGAGATATCCGAGCATCGGCTGATCGATCATCTGCCGGAACATGGCGTTGACGTTGTCACGCTCGACAAGCAGGCCAATTCCGGCGGCGGCGAAATACAGGCCGATCAGGGTGGTGAGGGTCAAAACGATGGCAATCGATTCCATGGCGGCCTCCCGGGCGTCAGTGGCTGAGCATCTGCTCTATATGGTGCGGCAGGGGCCCAACGTCGAGTTTCTTCGGTGGATGTCCCGCCCTGCCATTGCCGCGGATCGCGGTCGGTGCGCCTGCAACCGGGTGGTCGCGGGCCAGTGGGGTGCGCCGGGCGCGGGCATTTTGTGGCGCCGGTGCATCAGGTTGTGGAAACCGGGTGACGACGGGTGGTTTGGCGTTGACGCACCCGGCGGGGTGGGGCAAAAGCAGCGTGGTTCGGCATTAACCCTGTCGCGCGTTCTGACACATTTCAGACGCAGGGCGGTCTTATTTTGCGTGTCTGCCGCACAAGCTCCGCAAATTCTCCCGATTTTACACCCATTCAGGCCATGGTTCCGCGGTCTACTGCCGCTGGGCGAGGTCAGTGGCGTAGAGCGGGAGGTGCGGATTGTGACGAATCCTGGATGGCAGGCGGGCCAGCCAAATGGCTCCAGTACATGGAGCAACGGATCGGCAGGCGGGCGAACGAGTTCCAAGACATCATACAGTGGTGCGGCCGATGACACCGCCGACGCCGGTCAGCGGCATATCGATCAGGCGCGGGCGCGGCATCTGCGCAACAAACTCAACGGCATGACCGGACAGAAGGTCCTGGCGGGGCTGGCGGCGCGGACCGACGCGGCCGCAGCGAAGGTGGCGGCAATCACGACCAAACCGCATATACCGGAACCTTATGCGCCGCGCCCGGTGGATGAACCTCAAGACATCAAGCGGACCCGGCCGACGTTCGGCAATATGGCGCTTGTGGCCGGAATTCCGATCGCCATGGCCGGGCTGTTCTTTGCCGGATATTTCGGCGGGCGCATCGCCGCGGTCTACTGGAACGATACATCGGGCCAGACCCAGGTGGCCTCTGCGAGCGCCGAGGCGGCAAGCGGCGCAGGCCTGGTGAGCACGGCAACGGTGGTGACGGTCGGCCAGGACGCGGCAAAGCCGGCAAGCGAGCCGCCGGCGGCAGACCCCACGGTAACCAATGCAGTGGCAGCGGCCAAGGCACTGCCGAAACCGGTGGCGCCACCAACCGCGGCGACGCAAACGATTGCGGCAAGACCGGCTGTCAGCGCGCCAGTGCCGGCAGCGGTGCCGGCCCCGGCGACGGCAGCGGCCCCGGCGACGGCAGCGGCCCCGGCGGCGGCCAATACGCCCACGACGATAGATCTTGCCTCGGCGAAGGCGGCCAGCCTGATCAGCGCCGGGCACGGTCTGCTCGGCAAGGGCGACGTGAGCGAGGCGCGCGAACTGTTTACCCGGGCGATGCGCCTCGGGGTGCCGGAAGCGGCCCTTGCGCTTGGCCGGTCCTACGATCCGCAGTACCTGGCGCAGTTGCCACGGACCGATGCAGCACCCGATGCGGCGATGGCGCGGCAGATGTACCGCGACTGGTACAACAAGGCGGTTGCTTCGGGTTCGGTGTCCAGCGATGTGCAGCTGGACAGGTTGCTGCAGGCGATGAACGCACAATAACGACGGTCGGCGCGATGCGGCGGGCGCAAGAAAAGGTGTCAGACAGCGAGTGACCAGTCCGGGGGCGTGTCGAATGACCGGAGGTCTGGAAATTTGAAGATGATTGCGAAACGCATCGGCCCGGCGCTTGCCGCCGTGGCGATGCTGATGGTCTGGCAGGCCGCATCGGCGTCTGCCCAGACCGTGGACTGCGGGCGGAAGTACACCGTTGCAAGCTCCGATACCCTCAACAGCATTGCGCAGCGGGCCTATGGCCTGGCCAACAAGTGGACGCTGATCTATTACGCCAACCAGAAGCAGTTCGGCAATTCGCCGATCCTGGTGCCCGGCAATCAGATCAACATCCCGTGCCTGAAGGCGACGCCGCTGCCGGCGGCGGCGGCGGGCAAACAGAATAACGATACCGACCCCGGCACCATCGCGGTGTCGCGCATCAAGGGCGATATCCAGTTGCTGACGGCGGGCGACTACAGCCCGTTCACCGACCAGGCCCTGGCCGGCGGCGGCATGATTACCGATCTGGTCGATCAGGCGCTGATCCAGCTCAACAAGGAGTCGGACGGCCCGGGGCACAAGATATCCTGGGTCAACGACTGGTCGTCGCACCTCAACCCGTTGCTGGTGAGGAAGGCGTTCGACATGGGGTTCCCGTGGTTTCAGCCGGCCTGCGAGCGCTATGACCAACTCGATGAACCGGCGAAATTCAGGTGCGACAAGTTCTTCTTCTCGCGTCCGGTGTTCGAAATCCTGGTGCTGTTCTTCACCCGCGAGGGCTCCGACTTCCAGTTCGCCAATGACCAGCAGGTCAACGGCAAGCGGCTGTGCCGGCCGAGCGGTTATTTCACCTTCGATCTCGACGAGCAGGGGCGCAACTGGGTGAAGGATGAAAAGGTCACCCTGATCCGGCCGCAGAGCGTCGATGCCTGTTTCGAGATGCTGATGAAGGACGAGGTCGATGCCGTGGCACTCAACGAGTTCACCGGCCGGGCGGCAATGCGCAAGCTCGGCCTCGACAAGCAGATCAAGGTGATCGAGCGGCCGGTGTCGCTGCTGAGCCTGCACGTCATCGTCGCCAAGACCCATCCGCGGGCGCGGACCTATCTGCATTACATCAACAGTTCAATGGACCGGCTGAGAGCGAAAGGCACCTATGACAAGGTTGTCGACAAGCACCTGTCGGCGTTCTGGGGCCGCCAGTAAGGCTAACCGCCAATCCCTGCTTGTGAAGAAGGAGACTAGAGTATGTTGTGGATCAAGAGATCGCTGTTGGCTGCAGCGCTGGTGATTGCCGGGGCGCTGAGCCAGCCGGCGGCGGCGCAGACGTGCGGTGAGAGCTACCAGGTCAGGAAAGGCGATACGCTGACCCGGATCGCCAAGAAGGCCTATGGCAAGCCACGGCAGTGGTCGCTGATCTATTATGCCAACCGCAAGCTGATCGGCAAGGATCCGACGTTCATCTTCCCCGGTCAAAAATTGTCGGTGCCGTGTTCCGACAAGTCGGCCCAGGCGCTGGCGAAAAAGGCGGCAGCTCCGGCTCAGGCGAACCTGTCCGGGGCGGTGGTGTCTGACGGCAAGATCAGGATGCTGACGGCCGACGATTACCAGCCGTTCACCGACCGGGCGCTGCCCGAAGGCGGCATGATCACCGATATCGTCAAGACGGCGATGGCGGGCCAGCGCCAGAACGGCAACGGGCCGGCCTCTGAGGTGTTCTGGGTCAACGACTGGTCGGCGCATCTCAATCCGCTGCTGGTCAGCCGGGCCTTCGACATGGGCTTTCCGTGGTTCCAGCCGAATTGCGAGCGCTATGACGAGCTTGATGAGCCGGCGCGGTTCAGGTGCGACAAGCTGATGTTCTCCGAACCGGTGTTCGAGATCCTGGTGCTGTTCTTCACCCGCCAGGGTTCGGAATTCCAGTACACCTCCGATGCCGATGTCATCGGCAAGCGGCTGTGCCGGCCGAGCGGCTATTTCACCTTCGATCTCGACGACAACGGGCGCAACTGGGTGAAGGACGAGAAGATCACGCTGCTCAGGCCGCAGACCGTCGATGAATGCTTCAAGCTGCTGGAGCGTGACGAGGTCGATGCCGTGGTGCTCAACGAGTTCACCGGCCGGGCGGCAGTGACCAAGGCCGGGATGAACGACAAGGTCAAGGTGATCGAGAAGCCGGTGTCGCTGCTCAGCCTGCACGTCATCATCGCCAAGACGCACCCCAAGGCCGAGGAATACATCAACCACGTCAACGCCGCGCT
>JAHEJE010000183.1 GCA_024639035.1 Alphaproteobacteria bacterium | reverse complement strand
TCCGGCGTCATCAGCTGCAAGTGCTCGACGTTCAGCACGGCAAGCGAAATCACGGCGAGGCTCACGCCGCCGAGCAGATAGGGTTTCAGGTTGGGTGCAGTCGCATTCATGGATCGTCTCCCGAAAATGGTGTGGAACACAGCGTTGCCTGTGTCCTTGAGACGGTTCCAAACATCCGATCCTTGGCGCGCCGGGGCGCTTTTCTCGTCAAATGCGTCCATAGCGGCTGAAATGGCGGCCTCGCGAGGTGCTTGTGCCGGATGCTGTTGTTGGTCGGCCTTGAAGGCCTGTTTCAGTTCTTCGAGTTCATCGCTCATCGCGATCACCTTCGCCGGCAGCGGCCAGCTCCCTTAATTGCTTGCGTATTTCGTGCATGCGCCACGAGACGGTTGCTTCCTTGATGCCCAGGACGTTTGCCGCCTCGGCGTGCGTCAGGTCCTCGGCCAGCACCAGAATTGCGGTCTCACGCAAGTCCGCTTTCAGACGGTCCAGAACCTCGTACAGCCATGAAATCTGCTGCCGGGTGTGAAGGCCGTCGGCCTGCATCATGGCGCTCACCTCGGCATACTCGTTGATGAGCGTTCGTGCCCTGGATTTGCGCCGGCCATGATCGCGGCAGCGGTTGATCACGAGGCGGTAGAGCCAGGTCGAAAAGTTCGCATCGCCGCGAAATGATTTCAGTTTCTTGGCCAACGACAGACAGACATCCTGCGCGATATCCTCGGCTTCCGTGACATCGCCGAAATAGCGCAACGCCAGACGGTAAATCCGGTCATAATGCCGCTCCAACAGCACCCGAAAGGCCTGCCGGTCGGCATTCGCGGCTTTGAATGCCAGTTCATTGTCGTCAGTGATCATGCGCATGTCACTGGGTTGGACGCCTGCGGGCCGCCGATCCTTGGCGGCAATCGAAAATTTTCTGCCGGACCTGCGATCAGGCCGTCTCCTCGAACAGTTCGCGCCCGATCAGCATGCGCCTGATTTCGCTTGTGCCGGCGCCGATCTCGTAGAGTTTTGCATCGCGCAGCAGGCGGCCACTGGGAAATTCGTTGATATAGCCGTTGCCGCCCAGGCACTGGATCGTCTCGAGCGCCATCCAGGTTGCCTTTTCCGCGGCATACAAGATGGCGCCGGCAGCGTCCTTGCGGGTGGTTTGACCGCGATCGCATGCCTTGGCGACGGCATAAACGTAGGCCTTACAGGCGTTTAGCGTGGTATACATGTCGGCCAGTTTGCCCTGCATCAACTGGAAGGTGCCGATCGGCTTGCCGAATTGCTTGCGATCGTGAACGTACGGCAGAACGAGATCCATGCACGATTGCATGATGCCGACCGGGCCGGCAGCCAGAACGGCGCGCTCGTAGTCGAGGCCGGACATCAGGACGTTCACCCCCCTGCCCTCGCCACCGAGAACGTTTTCTTCCGGCACCTCGCAATCCTCAAACACCAACTCTCCGGTGTCCGAACCCCGCATACCGAGCTTGTCGAGCTTCTGCGCGGTGGAGAAACCCTTGAAATCGCGTTCGACTATAAAGGCGGTGATGCCGCGCGATCCGGCATCCGGATCGGTCTTTGCGTAGACAATCAAAGTATCCACGCAGGGTCCATTGGTGATCCAGAACTTGGTTCCGTTGAGGACATAGCGGTCGCCCTTCTTGTCGGCGCGCAATTTCATCGAAACGACGTCAGAACCGGCACCTGCTTCCGACATGGCCAGCGCTCCCATGTGCTCGCCGGAGATCAGGCCGGGCAGGTATTTCAGTTTTTGCTCATGGCTGCCGTTGCGGTAAAGCTGGTTCACACACAGATTGGAATGCGCGCCGTATGACAGGCCGACAGCTGCCGAGCCTCGGGAAATTTCCTCCATGGCGATGACATGCTCGAGATAGCCCATCCCAGATCCACCATACTCTTCGTCCACGGTGACCCCGAGCAGCCCGACAGCGCCGAGTTTTGGCCAAAGATGGCGTGGAAACTCATTGTCCGCGTCGACCTGATCGGCGATGGGGGCGATTTCGTCATCGGTGAACGAGCGCGTTGTATCACGCAGCAACTCGGCCGTTTCGCCAAGATCGAAATCCAGGGTGGGAAAATCATTCGCAATCATCTCAACCTCCAAACTTGCCATTCGGCAACATCTGCCCAGATGACTATACTACCTACTTGAAAAGGTAATCAGTGATGAGTTTGAAATTTGCCGAGCGACCCAACCTGTTTCCCTGGCCACCGGTCATTCTGGCCATCTCGGTCATAGTCGCGGTGATCGCACAACGATTCTACGCCCTTGAATTGCCGCTGTTCGGCGGTACTGCGGCGGGGTGGCTGTTGGGTCTGGGGCTCATGGGGGCCGGCATCGGGCTCGATCTCGCAGCGATCATCACCATGCGCCGAGCACAAACCAATATCTTGCCACATCGTCCGGCCGACAAGCTGTTGACACATGGTGTGTTCAACTTCTCGCGCAATCCGATCTACCTGGGTAATACGCTCCTGGTCCTGGGTGCGGCCGGCGTGTTTCAGAACGGGTGGTTCGCGGTGGTTGCGCTCCTGGCGGCGATTGCCGTGCATTTTCTGGCGATCAAGCGTGAAGAACAGCATTTGGCGCTGAAATTCGGTCCGAGTTGGGATGACTACGCGCGCCGGACCCCGCGTTGGGTGGTGTTCTGATCAGCTGTCTATTGATCCACCGCCGGCTTGTGCATCTTTTCCGCTGGTACCGGATGCCAGGATGACAGCACGTTGCGCCTGGCAGCCTTACGGTCTTCAAATGCCCAATACATCTTTGCCAGCTTGTGCTCAATCCGGCTGAAAATCGGTAAACCCAGTCCGGGCAAGGGATTGAACGGGTTGGTCCGGCTGTACGCCCAGATTTCCAGACGTGAAGAACCCTCCGCGGCCTGGCCCCGGCAATGAAACCCGTGTGTGTCCGCCACCACCAGGGTGTTCTTCCTGACGGTGCACGGCTTGGGATGCGGAAGACCTAACTCGTGCAGGTCCGCCAGGTCGGCGCGCATAGAGCCTTTTTCGGAGTACCCATCGTTCAATGTCTGTGATGCAATGCTCCTGCGATACTCCCACTTCAACCTGGCCATGGTCAGCCGGTGCGAACCCGGCACATAGGTGAACGGACCGTTATCCGGTCCGACGTCATCGAGGAAGAACCACGCCTTCATCGTTGGGTGAAAGGTGTCGGAATGCAGCACCTTTTGCGGGTCGCTGCGGCCTTGGCGATATCCGTTCTTGATCGATTGCACGTAGTAAAGCGGCCGTTTGAGGCGCGAACCGCAATATTTCAACAGGCGTTCGTAGCGCTTGTTTTCAATGAGCTTGCGGGCCGCCGGCATCATCGCCAGAGATTCTTCGTCCAAAAGAATCCGGTGGGTGAGCGTGTCGCCCTGGATGCATTCGCGAACTTCGCCGCGTGCATTTCGCACCTGAGCGTCGATTTCCTGGAAGACATCCGGGTCGAGGAAGTTCTCGACAATGATGAAACCGTCCCGCTTGAAAGTCTCGCGGTCCTGTTTGGAGACCAATGGCGACAAGGTCAGCAGGCGAAGCCTGGTCACCGCGTGCGCAAGGACGAGACGTGCAGCATGTAAACCCATCCTGTTGAGAGTGTGGCTACCCAGAACCGGATTGGCCTTGAAAGACTTCGACATGCCGAAGATCTGCAGGCACCAAATCGGGGTCATCAGAATTTGTCGCAGAACAGTCATGTCTTCACCATAGTCCCTGACTAAACGTCTCCCCGTCCCGTTGGGACCGAGCAAGGCGCTTCGGCGCAAAGATTCGGTCAAGGAGATATCCTCATGCGCGAGCAGAAACAACAGCGATAATGGTAAAAAGAGGCGTTTTTGCAACACAAACCCGCAAAATCGCTGGCGCGTTGCGGTAATTCCTTAGAGGTCAAATAGGATCGCTTAACATGATATCGCATTCATGCTACCTGAACATGGTCAGGTGGAATGTGACCGTGGACGGCTCTCGGGGTTACCGATTGGGTTATTTGGGCAGGGGTTGAGGGATGATCATCAGGGGCAAACCCGGGAGACATGTCTTGTTTCTTCAAGGGCCGGGTGGGTCGTTCTTCAATGACCTGTCGCGTGAACTTGAAACCACCGGAATCAGAACCAGCCGAATTAACGTGTGTGCCGGCGACTGGATGCTCTGGCGGCGCAACAATGCCCGCAACTTTCGCGGTCGATTCGGTGATTGGACTCAGTTTCTGACGCAATACATCGGCGACGAACGTGTCACCGACATCATCCTATTTTCGGATAGCCGTCCCTATCACCGGGTCGCCAAGCAGGTCGCCGAGCGCCAGGGCATCAACCTGTTTGCCTTCGAGAACGGTTATCTGCGCCCCGACTGGATCACCCTGGAGCTGGGCGGCGTCAACGGCAATTCGCGGTTCCCAAGAACCCGCGCCGGCGTCGAAGCAGCCCCCGGCCCGCAGGTGCCCAGCTACGAGCCAATGAAACGGCCGACGCGGCTTGGGCTTTATAGCCACGATGTCGTGTTCCACTTCGCAAATACCCTGCTGGCGCCGCTGTTCCCGCGCTACAAGCGCCACCGCCAAACGCTGCCGGTGATCGAACTGGTGGGTTGGGCGAAGAAATGGCTGACCTGGCCAGCCAAGAAACGTCAATCCCTGCGGATCATCAACGAGTTGCTGGCCAGCGAAAAACCCTTCTTCCTCTATGCGCTGCAGTTGGAGCATGATTTCCAACTTATCGAGCACTCGCCATTCTCCAGCATTCGCCAGGCGACGCAGCGGGTTGTTGCGTCATTTGCGGAAAAGGCTCCGGAAGAGAGTGTGCTTCTGGTCAAGAATCACCCGCTCGACAACGAAGTCATCAACCGCAAGCGCGAGGTCATGGACATCGCCAAGCAGCATGGCGTGGCGGATCGCGTGTTTTTTGTCGACATCGGTCCGAACCCGGAACTGCTGGACAACTCTGCCGGCATGGTGACGGTCAACAGCACAATGGGAACGTCGGCGCTGCTGCACGGTTTGCCGGTGTGTGTGCTGGGCAAATCGGTCTACGATGTTGACGGGCTGACCCATCAACTCGGGTTGGATACATTCTGGCAGCATCCGACAAAACCGGATCAGGCTCTTTACCACCATTTCCGCAACGCCTTAATCGCTGCGTGCCAGCTGCATGGCCGGTTCGTGACCGGCAGCGGAAAGAAGGTGGCCGCAGTGTCAAGCGCCGAGGTCATCCTGAAAACGCCGTACGCCAACCCGACTTCAGCGCAACAGGCCAATCCGGCCGGGAGCAACGTTACCGGTGAGAACGGTTCGCTGAACGACATCGGCCTCGACCAAAAAAGCCGCGCTTGACCCAAAATTCGACTGCTTTGACTGGGGACCGTCTTAGTCGCTGCCGCCGCGCGTCCAGTTTTCACTGGTCGCGGCGCAGAAATCTTCAAAACTCCCGGTCTCGATCGACGCGCGGATGCCGGCCATGAGTTCCTGGTAGTAGGCAACATTGGCCAATGACAGGATCATGGAGCCGAGCATTTCTCCACACCTGATGAGGTGGTGAACGTAAGCGCGTGAATAGGTTGTCAACGCCGGATGCTTGGCGCGCGCATCAAGCGGCCGCAAGTCTTCGGCGAAACGGGCGTTTTTCAGGTTCATTCGTCCGAAGCTGGTGAAGGCCTGCCCGTGACGGCCGGAGCGGGTCGGCATGACGCAGTCGAACATGTCGATCCCGCGGGCGACCGATTGCAGGATGTCATCCGGCGTGCCGACGCCCATCAGGTATCGCGGCCGGTCAACCGGCAGCACCGGCGCGGTCGCTTCGATCGTCGACAGCATCAGTTCCTGGCCCTCGCCGACCGCAAGTCCGCCTATCGCGTAACCGTCAAAGCCGATTTCCATCAAGCCTTGTGCGGAGGTTTCGCGCAACCGGGGTAAAATTCCGCC
>JAHEJE010000010.1 GCA_024639035.1 Alphaproteobacteria bacterium | reverse complement strand
TCCCCGGGAGGGATTCGAACCCCCGACCGATCGGTTAACAGCCGATTGCTCTACCACTGAGCTACCGAGGAAGGATGGCCTGCCTATAGCAGACAGTTTCGCGGTGTTAAAGCCCAATTTGGCACATTGTGACACTAAGTTTAAAAACTCTTTCGATTCAGCGAGCAACGCACTTGTATCACGATGGCTCAATGGTTAGATGGCCCGCTATGACAAGACGCGTCCGTATTGGCAATCAATCCCTGAGGGTGCCCGGCAGCCCAACCGCGCGCCGCCTGCTCGGCGCCGGGCTGGTTGTTGGCGGGATATTGGGGTTTCTGCCCATACTGGGCTTCTGGATGGTGCCGCTCGGCCTGCTCATCCTGTCCATCGATTCCAGCATCGTCAGGCGCTGGCGGCGGCGCATTGAGGTCAGGCACGGGGCCTGGCTGAAGAAGCGCTATCCGAGAATTGCCGCCCTGCTTGGCCTCAACAGTAATGGAAACGGCAACAGGAAACCGGACAAGAAACCCTAGGGTCAGGACCCATTAATCTTATGCAATTCTGTTTGAATGAAAACATTCGAATGCTGGTGAAACAGCGCAAGGCAAGGCTTTCTGCCTTGCCGAGCATTTTTCGCCGTCAGGCGGGTGTTTTCCTTCAAACCCGGAGGCGGGGTCTATTTTGCCCCTGACTGCGTTGAAAAGGCTTGAAAACCTGGTCATCGGGCAAGCTTTGCAACGACGCCGATGGACTGATTTGATCCAGTAGATCAGGATGATTTTTGGTTGTTTCAACCAAAAATCATAAACCTGATCGCTTTCAAAGTGGTAGAGCAACTTTACTGGCCGCCGTTCGCCATGGCCATCGCCGGCGGTGTGCTTTTGTCCACGGTGGTGTCGTTCTTCTTCGTACCGCCGGCGTTTGCACTGCTGACCCGCTATGGCCGGCTGCCGGGCGCGGCTGCACCTGCCGGGCAGGCTGGAGCAATACCGGCAAGCGCGTCTGCTGCCTAATCCAGCTTGCCCGCCGCATAAGCAACGGCGTCGATGGTCTGTTCGATATCGACGTCGGTCAGGGCCAGGCAGGGATATAGCTTGCCCGGCGACTTGAAGATGCCCTTTTCGCGCAGCAACTTGTTGAAGCGCAGGTTGCGGGCGGCGTCGGCCCTGTAGACATCGCGGTAGTCGTTGATCTTCGTCGACGTGAACAACACGTCAAACAGGGTCGGGACACCGACGATCTGGTGATCGAAACCGGCCTTGCCGAGATGTCCGGAGATGGCATCCATCAGGGTCTTGCCAAGCCCGCGCAGCTTGTCGTACTGACCCGGGCGGCGCAGGATTTCCATGGTTTTCATGCCGGCCACCGCGGCAATCGGATTACCGCTCAAGGTACCCAGCTGCATCAGGAAACCGTCAGGTCCGACCTTTTCCCTATCGAAATGCGCCATGATGTCGGCCTTGCCGGCAATGGCCGCCAGCGGAAAACCGCCACCGATGATCTTACCGAGCGTGCACACATCCGGCGTGACGCCGTACAGCTCCTGCGCGCCGCCATAGGCAAAGCGGAAGCCGGTGACAATCTCGTCGAACACCAGCACGATGCCGTGCCGGTCGCATTCCTCGCGCAGCGCCTGCAGGAACCCCGGCGCCGGTGGAATCACCCGCTGCAGCGGCTCCACAATGATGCCGGCAATCTCGTGGCCATGTTCGGCAATGAGCGAGCGGGCAAACTCGATGTCGTTGAAGGGCGCCACCAGCATTTCATCGCGTACGCCTTGTGGAATGCCGGCGGAATCCGGCACCGCAACCGGGAAATTGGTCAGCTTGTCGGGCGCCAGGCTCATCTGGGCCTCCGCCGACATGCCGTGATAACCGCCCTCGAACTTCATGATCTTGTCACGGCCGGTGAACGCCCGCGCCAGCCGCATGGCATACATGTCGGCCTCGCCGCCGGAGGTGACATAACGGACCTGCTCACCACAGGCCATGGCATCGCAGATCTGTTCCGCCAGCTCGATGCCGGCGGCATTGTTGGCAAAGAATGTCAGGCCCTTCGGCAATTGTTCGCGCACCGCATCGAGCACTTCAGGGTGGCCGTGGCCGAGAAGCATCGGGCCTGAGCCGATCAGGTAATCGACATATTCATTGCCGTCTTCATCCCAGACCCTGGAGCCTTTTCCTTCACGAATAATGATGCCCGGGTCGAAATTGCCAAACCCGCCTGCCGGCAGCACGGCGTTGGCGCGGTCAATCCAGCTCGATTGCGACTTCATGATGGTTGCTCCTAGCTCAACTCGACAACAGGGGTCCCGAGACGGTCGGGATCGGGTGCCACTCCAAGACCTATACCGTCAGGCGGTGCGATACGGCCATCTTTCCGCACCGGAACGGTTTCATCAAGGCGCGGCGACACGTAACCTGACAGATCGCACACATTCATCAGGTTGTGCGGATTGATGGACACACCCAAATGCAAAAGAGCGGCAGTGGTAACATCCGAGCCCCAGGTATCTTCAATGCACATCTTCGCGCCCAGGTGCAGGCACAGGTCACGAGCCCGGCGCGAGGCGCTCAGGCCGCCGAACTTTGACAGCTTGATCGCCACGGCATCCATGCAGCCCAGTTCATGGGCCGTCAGCAGGGATGCGGTGTCATGGCCGCATTCGTCAATCTTCATCGGCAGTCCGGTGGCGGCGCGAACCGCGGCGCACTCGTCCAGGGTCCGACAGGGTTGCTCCAGCATGATGTCGAGACGGGCAACGGCGCGACCCGTCCGGGTTGCATCCAGGCGTGAGGCGCCGCAGTTCCAGTCGCCATAAACCAACGGTCCGTCACCGACGGCTTCGCGCACCTTTATCAGACGCTCGACATCGGCGCGCCAGTCGGCATCGGCACCGAGCTTGGCCTGGAACTGCCGGATGCCGGTAGCATAGGCATCGCGCGCCATGCGGGCCATCTCGTCAGGGGCCACGCAAGTGATGGAGTGATAGAGCGGCATGGTCTGCTGACGCCTGCCGCCGAGCAGGGCGTACAGCGGCAGGCCCGCTGCCTGCGCGGTCAGGTCCCAGAGCGCGGTGTCGACGGCGGACTTGGCATAGTCATGTCCGGGCAGGAAGTGATCGAGCCGGTCCATGAGCGCTTCCGGGCCGACCGGGTCCGCGCCCAGCAGCACCGGTGCCATTTCCTCAAGCGCCGGGGCAACGCCGCGGGCATAGGCCGGCAGGTAATGCGGGATCGGACATACCTCGCCCCAGCCGGCAAGGCCGCTGTCAGTCTCGAGCCGCACGACAGCGGTTTCCACTGTTTCACAGGTCTTGCCGTCCGCCATGTAATAGGTCTGATGGCTGGTTAACGGCACAAGCCAGACGGTGATGGTGGTTATCTTCATGGGCTGGCTACTCATAAACCGCTACCGGATCGCCCAGGATGGCCTCGTCCGGATCGCAGCCAAGTCCCGGTGTGTCGTCGATGGTCAGGATACCGTTCTCGGTTCGGCACCCCCGGCCCGGCGCCACGTCCACTGTCAGCATGTCCTGGCACGACCAGGAGGCCTGGATAAACTCCTGCGGAACCGACTGCGCCAGGTGGGCTGCTTCGGTATCGGCCATTACCGAGCCGCCGGTGGCCATCACGAAAATCTGGATGCCGTGGGCAAGGGCGACATCGCGCATGCGCCGGGCCCTGGTCAGGCCACCGACCCGGTTGAGCTTGATGCCGAAGACATCGGCGATACCGTCACGCGCAATGCGGCAGGCATCCTGCAATGTCACCAGCGTTTCATCGACGCTGATCGGTGACGTGGTCACCTTTCGGATTTCGGCGATGTCATCAAGGGTTTCGCCCGGTTGCTCGAAGGTCACGCCCAGATCGGCAACCGCGTTCATCACAATGCCGGCTTCACGCCGGGTCCAGGCACGGTTGACGTCATACAGAATGATTTCGCCCGGCTTGCGGTTGGCCTCGATATGGCGGATGCGGTCTATGTCCTTTTCAATATTGCCGCCGACCTTGGCCGAGTGCGCCACATAGCCCTGCTCACGGTACTTGTTGATGATGCCCATCATGTAATCCGGATCACCGGATGAAACGGAAGATGCAGCCGGTGTGCCGGTGTCGCGTTTACCGCCCAGCAGATCGGCAATGGGCAGGCCGGATGCCTTGCCCATGATATCCCAGCAGGCCAGGTCGACCGGGGCCTTGGCGTAAAGATGGCCGGGCAGGCACAGGTCCATGGCACGTTCGACCAGTTCGTTCATGCGCGGATCCTGGCCGAGAATGACAGGCGCCATGGTTTCCAGACCGGCCCGGATACCGGGCCCGTGTGCCGGCACATAGGTGTGTCCCCAGGGCGTACCCTCGCCCCAGCCTGTCAGGCCGGCATCGGTCTCCAGCTTGACGAAGGTGGCATCGAGTACTTCGAACTAGAGCCGGCCGCCCGACAGCCAGTACGGATCCGCCAGCGGCAGGTCCTTCCGGTAAACGGAAATGCGGGTGATCTTCATGGCACGGTCACCACGATATTGCCGGTGTGCTGCTTGTCGATGAAGGCCTGCTGGGCCTCGTGAAGCTGTTGCAGCGGGTAGGTTGCGGCAAGCGCCGGTTTCACCTCGCCGCGTTCAATGTAGCCGACCAGGTCGGCGAACACGCCCGGCGGCACGATGGTCGCGCCGGTAAAGGTCAGGTCACGCAGGTAAAAGGTCCGCAAGTCCATTTCCACCATCGGCCCGGCAATGGCG
This sequence comes from Alphaproteobacteria bacterium, assembly GCA_024639035.1. Classification (GTDB taxonomy): domain Bacteria; phylum Pseudomonadota; class Alphaproteobacteria; order Rhizobiales; family Aestuariivirgaceae; genus JAHEJE01. The sequence goes on along the minus strand of JAHEJE010000010.1, from coordinate 17,211 downwards.
CCGGCGCATGTGTAGCGCCCGCCGCGCTCGAGCACATCAATCAACCTGGGCCAGTAATCGCCACCTACAACATCTGCAACCACGCTGACCGTATCGCGGCCAATGGCCTGGGTCAGTGCCTGTTTCAGATCTGCCGGCGCCCGGTCGAGGATGGCGTGAGGTTCAAAGCCCGCCAACATGGCGTGCTTGGAGCTGCTGGCCATGGCAAGGGTTACAGCGCCACGCCGGTTGGCAAGCTGGATCAGCGCCGAGCCGACACCGCCGGATGCGCCGGAAATCAGCACCTGGTCGCCGTCTGTGACATTGGCGCGGTTGAGCATGTTTTCCGCGGTGATCCAGGACGTGGCAAATGTCGCCAGTTCCGCATCAGACAGATCACTGTCCACCGGGTGCACATAGCGTTGATCTATCTTGACATACTCCGCAAACCCGCCGTCGCACTCGGAACCGAAATAACCGATCTTGCTCATGTTCAGCGGGTCATCCGGGTCGCGCAGCCAGGTCTCGACCAGCACCCGCCTGCCGATAAACCTGTCCGGGCCGGCGACCACCGTGCCGCAGACATCGGCGCCCTGAATGCGCGGGAAGGTAATCGGTGCGCCACCCCAGGTGGCATCGTCATCATCTGCCGTTTCAAAGGCACCACCGGTGGTGCTTTCACTGACGCTTTTGGAATACCACGCCGTGCGGGTATTCACGTCGGTGTTGTTGAGCCCGCAGGCGTGCACCTTGATCAACACTTCACCGGCGCCGGGAACCGGCACCGGCCAGTCGGTGTGATAGACGAGCTTGTCCATGTCGCCATGTCCGGTGAGCACGAAGGCTTTCATCTTCTCAGGAATGGTCATTGGGCTGGCTCCAGTGCGGCATCGGTTCGGGGAAGCAGGCTTTGCGGATCGTAGGCCGGTTCGCCCAACACTATTGCGGAACGTGGCTCACCGGCAATGACCACTTCCAGCGCGGTGCCGGGCTCGGCCGCCTGCGGCTTGATATAGGCGAACGCCAGAATTTTCCCGACGCTGTGGCCATAGGCAACCGAGGCGGTCGAGCCGACCAATTCGCCTTCATGCAGCACGGCCTCGCCGCCGTTACCGTCCCAGACGCCATCCGGCTCGATGGCGATATAGGCACACATCCAGGGCAGCGGCCGGTCGAGACTGGCTTGCGTCTGCTGCCGGCCGAAGAACTGTTTGTCCATTCTGACAAAGCGCATGACACCTGCTTCCGGCAGGGTCACTTCATTGGTCAGTTCGCCGGCGCCCTGGAACATCTTTTCCATGCGCAGGATGTTCATGGCGAAGGAACCGTAGTCCGCCAGCCCGTGCGCCTCGCCCGCCTTCCGGAGCGCATCATAGATCGCCGGCATGGCGTCGCGGGGCCCGTGAAACTCCCAGCCCAGCTCGCCGGCATAGGACATGCGGAATGCCCACACCGTATGACCCGCGATGACGATTTCCCGGGCCGACATCCATCTAAAAGCGGCATTGTCCAGCGCGGTATCGGTGCAGGCTGACAAGATATCCCGTGACCTGGGGCCGTTGAGGGTCAGGGCCGCCCAGTCATCGGACCGGTTGATGACCTGAAAGCTATCATCAGTTTGATGCAGCGCCAGATGATCGAGCGTTCGTTGCTCGAAAAACGCGGCGCACACAAGGTAGAAGCGATCTTCGGCGAGACGCACGATGGTCAGCTCAACCTCGATGCGGCCGAGGCGATTGAGCAGGTGGGTCAGCGCGATACCGCCGGGTTTCTTGGGCAGGCGGTTCGGTGCCAGGCCGTCGAGGAACGTTTCCGCATCCGGGCCGGCGACCTCGACCTTGGTGAAGCCGGTGATGTCCATGATCCCGGCGCGCTCGCGCACTGCCTTCACTTCCGCACCGAGCAGGTCATGGATCTCGCTGCGCCGGAACGAATAGTAGTCGCGCTGGTCGATGCCGCCGGTTGCAAACCAGCGCGGGCGTTCATGGCCGTAGACTTCCTCGTAGACGGCACCCCTGGCCTTCAGTTTTTCATAGAGCGGTCCGGGTTTGACCGGACGGCCGTCGAGCCGATTGAAATGCGGGAACGGGATTTCGTGGCGCAGGCAGTAGTCCTCCTTTGCCTTGACCACCTGCCAGTCCTTTTTGGCATAGGAACCGAACCGGCGCGGGTCGTATTCGCGCATGGAAATGTCGGCTGAGCCATGCACCATCCAGCGGGCCAGTTCTCGGGTTAGGCCCGGTCCCCAGCCAATACCGATCTGGGTGCCGCAACAACACCAGTAGTTTTTCACACCCGGTGCCGGGCCGATCAACGGATTGCCGTCAGGCGGATGCGAGATGGCGCCGTGCACCTCACGCTTGATGCCCAGCTCGGCAAAGACCGGCATGCGCCCCATGGCGTTTTCCAGCCACGGCATGATGCGGTCATAGTCGGCGGCAAACAGCTCGTTTTCCGCCTCCCACGGGCAGTGATCCTCCCAGACCGTGTTGGGATCTTGTTTTTCATAGATGCCGATCAGGCCGGATTTCTGCTCCATGCGGATGTAGCCGGAAACCAGCTTGTCGTCACGGATGACCGGCAGTTCCCGCTCGAGCTCCAGAAACTCCGGCACCGCGTCGGTGACCAGGTAGTGGTGGGTCATCGAGGTCATCGGCAGTTGCAGGCCCGACCATTCGCCCATCTGCCGGGCATAGGTGCCGCCTGCATTGACGACATGTTCGCAGATTATGTCGCCCTGCCCGGTGGAGACTTTCCACTCACCGGCCGGTTGCTGCACGATATTGGTTGCGCGGCAATGACGGATGATTTTCGCACCCAGCTTGCGGGCACCTGCGGCCATCGCCTGGGTGACGCCGGACGGGTCGACATGGCCATCGTCAGGCGTGTACAGGGCACCGATGACGCCATCGAGATTATAAAACGGATGCAGTTCGGCGATCCTGGCCGGACCGACCAGTTCGATATTGAAACCCAGGGACCGTCCGACCGACAGCGTCTGGCGCAGCCAGTCCATCTCGTCTTCGGTATAGGCCAGCCGGAACGAGCCGCAGCCATGCCAGGTGACCGAGTGGCCGGTCTCGGCCTCCAGCGTTCCCGAGTACAGACCGATATTGTAATCGACGCATTTGCCGAGGCCGAAGCTGGAGGTGGAATGGGTGATCTGGCCGGCGGCGTGCCAGGTGGAACCCGACGTCAGCTCGGCCTTTTCCAGAAGGACAATATCGCTCCAGCCCGCATGGGCCAGGTGATAGGCGATGCCACACCCCATCACGCCACCACCGACGATCACTACGCGTGCATGAGACGGCACCATTGATTTTTACTCCGCAACAGTTGTTTTGCGATGGACAACAGCTATCGTACAATTGTACACTCGTCAATCATGAATGATATGAATGTACCATTATCGGAACAACACGCGCCACCGCAGCTGCTCGGCAGGCTGACCACCGAGCTTGGCAGGCTGACGCCGGAAGTGCGCAAGGCGGCCACGTTCGTGTTGGAGAACCCCAACGAAGTGGGCGTCAGTTCGATACGTGAAATCGCCACGGCAGCAGATGTGAAGCCCAACACCCTGGTCCGCATGGCCAGGGTACTGGGCTTTGACGGCTATGAGGATTTCCGGGAACCGTTCCGGGATGAGATCAGGCGTGGCAGTGCCAGTTTTCCGGACCGGGCGCGCTGGCTGCAGTCGCTGAGCCAGTCCGGCAAGCTGGGCAGCCTGTATGCCGACATGGTCAATTCGGCGCTGCGCAATATCGAGGAGACCTTTGCGCGCGTCGATGAAACGGCGCTGAAGTCGGCGGCCGACGACATCTGGGCCTCGCGCCAGGTGTTTGTGCTCGGTGTCGGGGTCAACAATTCCAATGCCCGCAATTTCACCTACCTGGCGTCTACCGGCATGGAGCAGTTCCATCCCATTCCGAGGCCCGGCAGCACAGCCGTTGATGACCTGGCGCGCGCCGATGAACGCGACGTGCTGATTGCGATTACCTGCAAGCCGTATCGCAGCGAGGTCGTGGAAGCGGTTCGCATCGCGCGCGAACAGGGCCTGACCATTGTCGGCATTTCCGACAGCCCGGCGTCGCCGATTGTCGCGGGATCGCGGCACGGCTTCGTGGTCGCCGCCGACACGCCGCAGTTCTTTCCGTCATCGGTGTCAACCATCGCGCTGCTGGAAACCCTGTTGTCATTCGTCATCGCATCCGCCGACAGCGAGATTGTCGGGCGGGTGAAGAAGTTCCATGAACGCCGTCATGAGCTGGGCATCTATGTCGAGGAGGAGGCCGGCTGATCATGGCGCTCAAGTCACACCCCACCAGATCGCTTGACGCGCGCTATTACACCGATGCGGAGGTGTTCCGGATCGAAACCGAGGGCCTGTTCAAGCGCACCTGGCAATTTGCCGGACATATTTCCCAGGTCGAGAACACCGGTGACTACTTCACCTTCTCGATGGCCGGTCAGAACCTGTTCTGCATCCGCGGCAAGGACGGTGCGATCAATGCCTACTACAATGTCTGCCAGCACCGCGCCCATGAACTGGTGCACGGCGAGGGAAATACCAGGCTGCTGGTGTGCCCCTATCATGCCTGGACCTACGAACTGTCCGGCCAGCTGCGGTCAGGGCCGAACATCCAGGCGGTGCCCGGGTTTGACCGATCGGACGTCTGCCTGACCCCGGTTCGCATCGAAGAGTTCTGCGGTTTCCTGTTTGCCAATCTCGATCCGGACGCTGCACCGATGGACACCTGGTTTCCCGAGGTGCGTGAACAGCTCAGCTCATTCGTGCCCGATCATGCGCGGCTCAAAGATGTTGAATGGGTCGAGATTCCGGAAAACTGCAACTGGAAGGTATCGGTAGAAAACTATTCCGAATGCTACCATTGCAAGCTCAACCACCAGACCTTTTCCACCGGTGTGGTGAAGCCGGAAACCTATGATATCCAGCCGCAAGGCTTCTGCCTGCGGCATACAACCGAGTGCCAGAACCTGGACAAGATGAGCTACGCCATCGACCTGGATGCCAACCAGCACGCCGGCGAATACTCGTCCTGGTTCCTGTGGCCGATGTTTTCGTTCCAGGTCTATCCGGGCAATGTCCTCAATACCTATCACTGGCGCGCGGTGGACGCCGATCACGTGGTGGTGTGGCGCGGCTGGTACAGCATCGACGGTGCCAAGTCAGAGGTGATCAGCAAGCTTGCCGTGCAGGATCGCGAGACAACGGTGAAAGAGGACATTCAACTGGTTGAATCGGTCCAGCGCGGTCTGAAATCTTCCGGTTATCGTCCCGGCCCGCTGGTGATCGATCCCGATTGCGGCGTCAACTCGGAACACTCGGTGGAAAAACTTCAACAATGGATGCGGGAAGCAATCGATGGATAAAACCCTGTTTGAAAAAGGCCTGGCCAAGCGCAAATCGACGTTGGGCGATGAGTACGTGGAGAAAAACCTCGCCGCCGCGGATGATTTCAACCGGCCGTTCCAGGAGGCCATGACCGCCTGGTGCTGGGGGTTTGGCTGGGGTGATGAGACCATTGACGCAAAGACCCGCTCGATGATGAACCTCGCCATGATCGGTGCCCTGGGCAAGATGCACGAATGGGAAATCCATTGCCGCGGCGCCATCACCAACGGCGTCAGCGTTGAAGAGATTCGGGCAATTATTCATGTCATCTCGATTTATTGCGGCGTACCGCAAGGCGTCGAGTGTTTTCGCGTTGCCCGCAAGGTGCTCGAGGAGCTCGAATTGCTCTAGGGTCCCGACCCCAGGGTCAGGACCCGTCTAGGTCTCCAGCTCCGGCATGCGGAAGCCGCGGAACTTGGGCATCAGCTTGAGCAGGTGCTTGGTGTAGTCGTGCTGCGGGTCGGTGAACAGCGTCTCCGTCGGCGCGACCTCCAGCAACTTGCCGTGACGCATGACGCCGACCCGGTCACAGACCTGGCGGATGACCGGCAGATCGTGGGATATGAACAGCATGGTCAGGTTGAGCTCCGACTGCAGGTCTTTGAGCAGGTTGAGAACCTGGGCCTGGATCGACACATCCAGCGCCGATGTGGGCTCGTCGCAGATTAGGAACCGGGGCCGGGTGGCAAGGGCGCGCGCAATTGAAATGCGCTGACGCTGGCCGCCGGAAAACTCGTGCGGAAACTTGCGCGCCGCCTGTGAACCGAGGCCGACCACATCGAGCAGGTCGTGCATGATCTGGGTGGCCTCCTGCCGGTCGTAGGCCATCTTGTGGAAATGGATCGGCTCTTCGATGATGTCTTCCACCCGCATGCGCGGATTGAGCGATGAAAACGGATCCTGGAAGATCATCTGCATCTGGCGCCGGAACGGGGCCGCCGCGGCGCGCGACTCCAGTGCCGTCATGTCGGTGCCGTCAAACGTAATGGTGCCGCCCGACGGCTTGTAGATGCCGGTTATCATCCGGGCGATTGTCGACTTGCCCGAGCCTGACTCGCCGACGAGTCCGAACACCTCCCCGGGCTGAATGGCGAACGACACATCCTTGACCGCATCCAGGAACAGCCGCCTGGACGGGAACAGCGAATGGCGGGTGATGAAGCGCATGTGCGCGTCCTTGAGCTCGACCAGGTTGCCGGTCAGCTTGTGTTCCTCGCGCACCTTGCCGAGCCAGTGCGTGGCCAGGTTCAGGCCCTCGGGGCGTTCCTCGGCATCCTCGATATAGGTCACCAGTGGAAAGCGCTTCAGGCGCTTGTCGGGGCGCGGCACGGCCGAGATCAGGCTCTTGGTGTAATCATGGTTCGGCTTTGACATGATCTGCTGCGTGGTGCCGGTTTCGACAACGCGGCCGCGATACATCACCGCCACCCGGTCGGCGGTCTCGGAAATCACCCCCATGTCGTGGGTGATCAGGATCATGCCGACCTGGCGGTCGCGGCACAGCGCCTTCATCAGGTCGAGAATCTGCGCCTGTACCGACACGTCGAGCGCCGTGGTGGGCTCATCGGCTATGACCATCTCCGGATCGGCGCACAGCGCCAGGGCAATCACCACGCGCTGGCGCATGCCGCCGGAAAACTGGTGCGGATACTGCGCGATGCGCACCGCCGGGTCGGGTATCCCGACCTGGTCAAGCAGATCGACCGCCCTGCTGCGGGCTTCGGCCTCGCCCAGGTTGAGATGGCGCTGGATGGTGTCGACAAGCTGGCGCTCGATGGTCTGCAGCGGATCGAGCGAGGTCAGCGGGTCCTGGAAGATCATGCCGATGCGGGCGCCGCGGATCTTGCGCTGGGCGGCGTCGTCGAGATGATCGATACGGTCACCTTTCAAAAGGATGGTGCCCTCGGTCATCTCGCCGGGCGGTTCCAGCAGGCCGATAACCGCATTGCCGATGGTGGACTTGCCGGCGCCGGATTCGCCGACGATGCCAAGGATCTCGCCCGGCTCGACCGTCAGGTCAAGACGTTCCACCGCGACGACGTGGCCGCGGCGGCTGGGAAACTCCACCCTCATGCCTTCAATGGTGAGCAGGCTTTCTTTTTCCACGTCGGCCTTCATCTGAGTTTGGGGTTCAATGCGTCGCGCAGCCAGTCGCCGAGCAGGTTGATGGCCAGCACCAACAGCACCAGCGCGATGCCGGGAAAGATGGTAATCCACCATTCACCGGAAAACAGGAAATCATTGCCGATGCGGATCAGGGTGCCGAGCGACGGCGTGGTTGGCGGCACGCCGACGCCGAGGAACGACAGGGTCGCTTCGGTAATGACCGCTATGGCCAGATGAATGGTGGCGATCACCAGCACAGGCCCCATGACATTGGGCAGGATATGGCGCCACAGGATAATCAGCGGACCGATGCCGATTACCCTGGCGGCCTGGACATATTCCTTGTTCTTCTCAACCAGCGTCGAGCCGCGAACGGTGCGGGCATACTGCACCCAGCCGGAAATGCCGATGGCAAAGATCAGCACGTAAAACACCAGGTCCTGGTGCATGGCGCGCGGCAGCACACCGCGCGCCACGCCATCGATCAGCAGGGCAATCAGTATAGCTGGGAACGACAACTGGATATCGGCGACGCGCATGATGAAGGCGTCAAGCCGGCCGCCCACATAACCGGAGATCAGGCCCAGTGAAATGCCCAGGATCATCGAGAAGATCACCGAGGCAAACCCGACAAACAGCGAGATTCTGGCGCCGAATATGATGGTCGAGAAAATGTCGCGGCCCTGGTCATCAGTGCCGAGCCAGAAGCGCGGATCGCTGCCTTCCATCCAGGCCGGCGGCAGGCTGGCATCCATGATCGAAATCGAGGCCAGGTCGAACGGATTGTGCGGTGCAATCCAGTTGGCGAATATCGCCGAAACGAAAAACAGCACTGTCAGGATGGCAGATACAATGGTCACCGGCGAGCGGCAGAAACTGTACCACAGATCACTGTCGGCGGCCCGGGCCAGCCAACTCTTCTGGGTGTTTTGCGCCGTTACATCAGCCATTGCCGCCCCCGATCCCTCAATGCCCGCCGGCGCTGTCGACGCGCAGGCGAGGGTCAACCACGACGTACAGCATGTCAACGATCAGGTTGATCACCACGAAGAAAAACGCGATCAGCACCAGGTAGGCCGCCATGATGGGAATATCCACATTGCCCACCGCCTGAATGAACAGCAGTCCCATGCCGGGCCACTGGAACACGCTTTCGGTGATGATGGCGAAGGCAATGATGGAGCCCAGCTGCAGTCCGGTGATGGTGATCACCGGCACCATGGTGTTTTTCAGGGCAACGACGAAATTCACATAGCGCTCGGCCAGCCCGCGGGCCCGGGCGAACTTCACAAAGTCGGTGCGCATGACCTCGAGCATTTCAGAGCGCACCAGGCGCATGATCAGCGTCATCTGGAACAGGGCCAGCGTGATGGCCGGCATGATCAGCGACTTCAGGCCCGACGCCGTCAGCAGACCGGTCGACCACCAGCCGAGCTGGACCACATCGCCGCGCCCGAATGTCGGCAGCCACCTGAGCACCACGCCGAACAGCAGGATCAGCAATATGCCGATCAGGAACGTCGGCAGCGATATGCCGACCAGCGACAGCGTCATGAAGGAGTGGGACAGCCAGCTGTTTCGCCGGATCGCCGTGTAGACCCCCATGGGAATACCGATGGCCATGGCCAGGAAAGCAGACACCAGCGAAAGCTCAAGCGTGGCCGGCAGGCGTTCCGCGATCAGATCGGACACCGGCCTGCGGTGCTGGTAGGAGAAGCCGAAATTGCCTTGCGCGGCATTGACGGCAAAGCGGCCGAACTGCAGGAGAAAGCCATCATTGAGGCCAAGCTTCTCCTTCAGTTCCACGCGCTCTTCAAGGGACGTGTCCTGGCCAACCATATTGTTGATCGGATCACCTACATAGCGAAACAGCGAAAAAGCGATCAGCCCCACAGTCAGCATGACCAGGATTGACTGCACGAGCCGTTTTGCAATGAAGGTAAGCATAGGGTCCAATCACACTGAAACTATGTGAGGACCGGACCACCCGTCAGAGGAACTGACGGGTGATCCGGCCGGGATTGCCGGTGATCAGCGGTTACTTCTTGACCACTGCGTAGCGCAGGTCGAACTGGTTGTCGGGGCGCTGGACCACCTCGACCTTGTCCGAGACACCCCACGACAGTGGCTGCTGGTGCAGCGGAATGTGGCCGACTTCGTCCTGATGAATCTTGAACACTTCGTCGATCATTGCCTGACGCTTTGCCTGATCGGTTTCAGACTGGATCTTGGCAGTCAGTTCATTGATCTTCGGGTTGCAGTAACCACCAAGATTGAACGACCCGATCTTGTCTTCACCACCACGGCAGGCGATCAGCGACGAGATCACATTGTGGCTGTCAAAGGTCGACGGCGTCCAGCCGAGCAGGAAGAAGCTGGTGTCATAGCCGTTCTGGGCCAGCACCTTGCCGAAATACTTCGACTTGGTCTGGGCAAGCAGGTTCACCTTGACATTGATCTTGGCCAGCATGGCCGCTGATGCCTGACAGATCTGTTCGTCATTGACATAGCGGTCATTCGGGCAATCCATGGTGACTTCGAACCCGTCGGCATAACCTGCCTCTTGCATCAGCTTCTTCGCGGCTTCGATATCATAGGCCGGACGGGCGTTCATGGCTGCGCTGTAACCATTGATCTGCGGCGCCACCATCAGGCCTGCCGGGATTGACGCACCGCGCATCACTTTCTGCTTGATGGCGTCGACGTTGATCGCATGGATGAACGCCTTGCGTACCCGCACATCCTTGAACGGGTTCTTGCCTTTGATGTTCGACGCGGTGAGTTCGTCGCGCAGCTGGTCGAAACCGAGGAAGATGGTGCGGGCTTCCGGACCTGCCAGCGGCTTCACGCCTTCAGCGCTTTCAAGCCGCTTCCAGTCCTGCACCGGCATTGGATAGGCGAGATCGACATTGCCTGAAATCAGCGCAGCCACCCGGGTCGCATCCTGGGCAATCGGGGTAAAGATCGCCTCGGTAACGTTTGACCGCATGTTCTTGTCCCAATAGTCGGGATTGCGGGTCAGCACGGTTTTGACACCGGTCTGGCGCGATTTGACGATAAACGGTCCGGTGCCATTGGCGTTCAGGTTGGCATGGTTGCCTTCATCGCCACCCTTCACATTGGTGGCTTCAGTGGCCTTGTTTTCCTCGGCCCACTGCTTGTCCATGATGTAGAAGATTTCGAACTGGTTCGGCAGGATCGGATTCGGTGTCGGGGTGATGATGTCTACCGTCAGGTCGTCAACGGCCTTGGCTTCCTTGATCAGCGCCGCGACCACTTTCATGTCGGAGCCTTCGGTGTTCAGCCGGTTGACCGAGAACACCACATCGTCTGCCTTGAGATCATTGCCATTGTGGAACTTCACACCGGGGCGCAGCTTGAAGCGCCACACGGTCGGCTCAATGTTCTCCCAGCTTTCGGCCAGTGCGCCAACGATCTCCATCTTGTCGTTGCGCTTGACCAGGCCTTCATAAATGTTGCCCTGGAAACCCAGTGTCAGTGTTTCAAAAAGTCCGTGCGGATCAAGCGTCTGGGCGTCGCCCTGGAATGCCCACCTGAACGTTTCGGCATTTGCCGCGCTCGCCCCGGCCACAATCGTTGTGCCCACCAGCAATGCTTTAAGTGTTTTACCTAACATGGTCTTTTTCTACTCCCTGTTGCTAACCATTTTTAGTTTGATCGAAGCCTAACCCTAAAGCGACACAATCTGCAATTGCGGACTTGAGGATTTGAATTGTTGCTTAAGCTGCCGCCATCTCATCCTTGAAAATCATGCCATCACGCATCACCAGCTGGATATGCGCCCCGTCGCCCTCCAGCACACCGATGTCATCGAGCGGATTGCCGTCGACCACGATAAGGTCTGCCTTGAAGCCCGCCTTCAGCTGGCCCAGAACGGTGTCCTGCCTGAGAATCTCGGCATTGGTCATGGTTGCCGATTTGATGGCGCCATGGTTGCCCATCACCGAGGCCTTCAGTGAAAACTCGTCGGACTGGTACTTGTGCAAAGGCCCCAGAAGATCACTGCCATGGCCGATCTTCACGCCGGCGTTCATGCTGATCTCGACAGCCCGCATGCCGGCATCGACGATTTCACCCAGCTTCTGCATGGATACTTCCGGCATGCCGAAGTCGGCGCCGTGCTTGTTCATGGCGAAATAGGTGATGCTGGTGGGCACATGATAGACGCCGTTTTCAGCCATCAGGCCGGCAGCCTCCTCGTCGATCAGGTTGCCGTGCTCGACACAGCGCACACCGCACTCGACCACCCGCTTGATGGCATGCGGCGTGTAGGCATGGGCGGTGGCATAGGTATGCCAGGCATCGCACTCCTCGACGATGGCGCGCATTTCATCCACCGAATACTGGGTGTTCTGGATCGGATCGGTCGGCGATGCAACACCGCCGCCGGCCATGATCTTGAGCTGATGGGCGCCCTTGCGCAGTTCATCGCGCGCGGCTCGGCGGCACTCGTCGACACCGTCTGCGATGCGACCGAGTTGCTGGGCAGAGACCTGGCAGGCGCAGGTGATGACTGTGGAAACTTCCGTGGGAGCGCGAAAATCGCAATGGCCGCCGGTCTGTGACAACGCCAGGCCCGACACGAACAGGCGCGGGCCGACAATCAGGTTGTGATCGACCGCGTCAGCCATGCCGCGATCGGCACCGGCTGCATCGCGCACGGTGGTGAAACCACGCATCAGCATGGCCTTCATGATCTGGGCGGCACTGGCGATGAGATAGGTCACCGGCACGTCATTGAGGCGGCCGAGATTGAGCATGGTCGCCTTGACGTGGACGTGGGCGTCGATGAGCCCGGGCATCAGCGTCTTGCCGTTCAGGTCGATTTCCCGGGCGCCGGCCGGGGCGGTCAGCGGCTTGTCGGATATTTCCCTGATGCGGTCATCTTCAACCAGCAGGTCGAAGCCTTCACGTGCTTCATCGACGGTGCCGTCCACCAGCGTGGCATTGCGGAAAAGGATACTGCCCATCAGCCCCGACCCCTCTGTTCTCAGTTGTCAACCGGCATGGCTGTTTCCGCCAGGCGCGCCCAGTACGAACAGCCGATGGGAATTATCTCGTCGTTGAAATCATATTCAGGATGATGCAGTCCGGCGGTGTCGCCCTGACCGACAAAGATGAAGGCACCGGGGCGCGCTTCCAGCATGAACGAGAAGTCCTCCCCGCCCATCACCGGCGGCGTGTTCTCGTCGACATTGCCGGCGCCGACGATCTGGCGGGCCACGGACGCGGCAAAGGCGGTTTCTTCCGGATGGTTTACGGTCACCGGATAATTGCGTTCATAGGTCAGTTTGACCTTGGCCTCGAACGCCGCACCGATATTCTCGCACACCGCCTTCATGCGCTGCTCAGCAAGATCGCGCACTTCCGGCTTCAGGGTGCGCACGGTGCCGCTCATGCGGGCTGTCTGCGGGATCACGTTGTCGGCATCGCCGAGATGGATCTGGGTGGTCGAAATCACCATGCTCTCGATCGGATCGGTGTTGCGCGAGACGATGGACTGGAAACCGTTGACGATCTGGGCGACCACGATGGCCGGGTCGATGCAGCCATTGGGGCGCGCCGCATGGCCGCCCCTGCCTTCAATGTCGATGGAGAAAAAGTCGGCCGATGCCATCAGGCCGCCGGGGCGAATGGCAAACTGGCCCACCGGCAGATCCGGCATGTTGTGCATGCCGAACACCTGCTGGATGTTGAAGCGGTCCATCATGCCCTCGTCGACCATTTCACGGCCGCCGCCGCCGCCTTCTTCAGCGGGCTGGAAGATAACGATTGCCGTACCGTCGAAGTTGCGGGTCTCGGACAGGTACTTGGCGGCGCCAAGCAACATGGAGGTATGCCCGTCATGGCCACAGGCATGCATGGCGCCGTCAGTGGTCGATTTGTGCTCCAGGTCGCGGATCTCCTGGATGGGCAGCGCATCCATGTCGGCGCGCATGCCGATCACCCTGCCTGACTTGTTGGCGTTGCCGTGGATAACGCCGACGACGCCGGTGCGGCCAATGCCGGTGACAACCTCATCGACGCCGAATTCCTTCAGCTTGTCGGCCACGATGCCCGCCGTGCGTTGCACATCGAACAGGATTTCCGGGTTGGCGTGCAGGTCGCGGCGCCAGGCGGTGATCTCATCGTGAAAGTCGGCAAAGCGATTGACGGTAGGCATAGAATTCTCCGGAGTTTCAACAGGACGCGAACACTGCGCAAGTTTTGAGACAAGATCAACACACAGATTTATTAATTCCGCTGCATGGGTGTTGTGCGGACTAACTGCTGTCCCTCGCCTTGATCCCGGCTTCACGCATTTGCGACAGGGTCTGGCGCGGCGAAAGCGACTCCGCCGACACGTTCAGGTCGAGAACCGCGCCGGTTTCAGACGCGCAGGCACGTTCGAACGCGGCGGCGAAATCCGCCGTCGTCTCGACCCGTTCAGCGTGAAACTCGTAGGCCCGGGCCAGCATGCAAAAGTCGGGGTTTTCGATCTCGGTGCCCGACACCCGTTCGGGATAGGTCTTTTCCTGGTGCATGCGGATGGTGCCGTAGGTACCGTTGTTGACGATCAGGATCACCGGCTGGGCCCTGGCCTGGCGCGCCGATCCGAGCTCCTGGCAGTTCATCTGGAAATCGCCATCACCGGCAAAGCACAGCACCAGCCGGTCCGGGTGGTTGACCTTGGCGGCAATCGCGGCCGGTACGCCGTAGCCCATCGATCCGCTTTGTGGCCCGACCAGGCGCTGGCTCGGTCCGTAGCGCATGAAACGGCCCGGCCAGGTGGCGAAGTTGCCGGCACCATTGGTGATGATGACATCGTCCGGCAGCACCTCGCGCAGGTGCGCCATGACCGCCACCATGTCCACCGAACCGGGCTGGGCGGGCGCATCCACATAGGCCAGGTAGCCGGCGCGGGCCTGTTCGCGCCACTCGGCCCAGTCGCCTTTCACGGTGAGCTTTTCTATGGCTCGGGAAAAATTGTTGGGACCTGCATGGATCGGCACATGGGCGGCATAGATCTTGCCGATCTCGGCATCGGATGCATGGGCATGGACGATGCGCTTGGCCGGGTTGGGTACATCCAGCAGGCTCCAGGCATCGGCGACCATTTCGCCGAAGCGGATATTGGCCGCGATGATCAGGTCAGCCTCAGTGATCAGCTTGCGGGTCTGCGGGAACATGCCGACACCGGCATCGCCGGCATAGACATCCGACAGGTTGTCGATCAGGTCCTGCGAGCGGAATGCCACCACGACGGGAATGTCGTTGGCCTCGGCAAAGCGCTGCAGTGCCTGTGCGCCATCGTCGGACCAACCGCCCCCGCCGGCGAGGATCAAGGGCCTGTTGGCATTCGACAACTCCTGTTCGAGTGCCGCAATGGTGTCCGGCGCCGGTGCGGCTTCGGGAATGGTGACCGGATCGCAAGGGTTAACATCGGTGAGGCTGGTCAGCATGTCTTCCGGCAGCGCGACCACCACCGGTCCGGGCCGGCCCGACAGGGCCGTCGCCCAGGCGCGCGACACCAGTTCCGGAATGCGTTCGACCTGGTCGATCTCAACCGCCCACTTGGCGATCGCCCCGTGAAACTGGCGGTAGTTGACTTCCTGGAAGGCTTCGCGGTCGCGCTGGTCGGTGCCGACCTGGCCGACAAACAGGATCATCGGCGAGGAATCCTGCCGTGCCGTGTGCACGCCGATGGACGCGTTGGTGGCGCCGGGTCCGCGGGTCACCATGCAGATGCCCGGCTCGCCGGTGAGCTTGCCGTGGGCCGCAGCCATGAAACCGGCGCCGCCTTCGTTGCGGCACAGCACGAAGTCCAGTGCGCCTTTGGTGTCGTGCAGCGCATCGAGCACTGCCAGATAGCTTTCTCCCGGCACGCCGTATGCGGTCTTTGCGCCGAGCGACTTCAGGCACGCGACCAGCAACTGGCCTCCGTTTCTTGTCATGTTGAGTAAACCCTTGCCAGTTTCCGGTTGGTGGCGGCCATCAGGCCCGGCAGGTATTTAGAACCTCAGGCCGGGAACCTCAAGGGCTCTAGGCCACCGCGCGTGCTAGGGCACACTGGGACCACAGTTCGTTCAGGGCAGCGACCAGGTGATCGATATCAGCCTGACTGTGCAGAGGGGTCGGTGTGAAGCGCAGCCGCTCGGTGCCCTTGGGCACGGTCGGATAGTTGATCGGCTGCACGTAGATGCCGGCATTGTCCAGCAACCAGTCGGAAATCCACTTGCACTTGACCGCGTCGCCAACCATGACAGGCACGATGTGGCTGTCGTTTGCCATGTGCGGAATGCCGGCACTGTCAAGACCGGCGCGCAGGGCCGCCACCATCTCGCGCTGTTTCAGTCGCTCGGCGTCGGATTGTTTCAGGTGCTTGATCGAGGCGATCGCGCCGGCTGCCACGGCAGGCGGCAGCGCGGTGGTGAAAATGAAGCCGGAGGCAAACGAGCGCACGAAATCGCACAGCTGGGTTGAGGCGGTGATGTAGCCACCCATGACGCCGAACGCCTTGCCGAGTGTGCCCTCGATTACGTCCAGACGATCCATCAGACCTTCACGTTCGGCAACACCGCCGCCGCGCGCGCCATACATACCGACGGCATGGACTTCGTCGAGATAAGTCAGTGCGTTGTGGTTTTCGGCAACTTCGCAGATTTCCGCGATCGGCGAAATATCGCCGTCCATGGAATAGACGCTTTCAAACGCCACCAGCTTGGGCCGCTCCGGGTCCACCGTGGAGAGCAAGCGGTCGAGATCTTCTGGATCGTTGTGCTTCCAGATGTGGCGTTCTGCCTTGGAATGGCGGATGCCCTCGATCATCGAGGCATGATTGTCGGCATCGGAGAACACCACACAGCCGGGCAGTTTCGAGGCCAGCGTGCCGAGCGAAGCCCAGTTAGAAACATAGCCGGAGGTGAAGATCAGGGCGGCTTCCTTGCCGTGCAGGTCGGCCAGTTCGCGCTCCAGCTCGACATGGTGATGATTGGTGCCGGAGATGTTGCGGGTGCCGCCGGCGCCGGCGCCGCACTGTTCGATGGCGGCGGTCATGGCGGCGATGACGTCCGGGTTCTGGCCCATGCCGAGATAGTCGTTGGAGCACCACACCGTGACATCCGAGACCGAGCCGTCGGTCTTGTAGCGGGCCGCCTTGGGGAACTGGCCCTGGTGGCGCGCCAGGTCGGCGAATACCCGATAGCGGCCCTCGTCGCGAAGACTGCTCAACTGCTGTTCAAAAAACCCTGCGTAGTCCATCTACTCTTACCTTCACCAAATATGCGGTCCTATTATCGCGCATAATCTTGGAATGTTGCCAGTGGTGCAAGTGCCGCATGTGACACAATAATGTGTCACAAAATGGTGTTTGCGGTGCGCGATTGATGTGACCGCGGCCGCCGCGGGAGGCAATTTCATTCGCTGATCTGCGCCTGGATGCGGCATCGCGAGGTGTGAACGGGACGATTGGGGCAGAGGCGACGTTAACCGTTGCTGCCGCGCCCAAGCCGGGCTATAGAGAGCTTCACGACCGGCATTTGCACCCGTAGCTCAGCTGGATAGAGCGCTGCCCTCCGAAGGCAGAGGTCAGAGGTTCGAATCCTCTCGGGTGCGCCAACAATTTCAATAACTTATGTATTTTCACTCATATTCATTTTTGCACTAGCAATCAAATAGCAATCAAGTGAGCACGTTTGACCCGTCTATCAACT
>JAHEJE010000182.1 GCA_024639035.1 Alphaproteobacteria bacterium | reverse complement strand
TGTCCGAGGTCAGGCCGCGCGGCGGCAGCCGGCGCGAGATCAGGGTGACCGTGCGGCCCGAACTTATGGCCCGTTACCGCCTGACCGTCGCCGAGGTGACGAATGCCCTGCGCCGCGCCAACGCTGCCATCAGCGCCGGCGATGTCGAGGAAGGCAAGCGCTCCTATATCGTGCGCACCGACGGCGAACTGAACACGCTTGCCGCGGTTCGCGAGGTCGTGCTGCGCGCCCAGCAGGATGCAGCCACCGGCCGGATCGGCCGGGTCGTGGTCGGCGACGTGGCCCAGGTCGAGTTTGGCTACAAGGAGCCGGCCGCGAGCATTCGCCAGCAGGGCGACGTCGCGCTGGCGTTCAGCGTGCAGCGCCAGGTCGGCGCCAACGTGATCGCCACCATGGCCGGCATCCGCCAAGCGGTCGACGAACTGAAGGCCGGGCCGATCCCCGAAGCCGGTCTCAAGGTCGAGCAGGTCTACGACGAGACGGTCTACATCAATTCCTCCGTCGATCTGGTGCAGCAGAATATCTGGGTCGGCGGCACGTTGGCCGCCATCATCCTGCTGATCTTCCTGCGCTCCTGGCGCGCCACGCTGATCGTGTCGATCGCCATCCCGGTATCGGTCATCGGCTCGTTTGTCGCCATGGCCGCCCTTGGCCGGTCGCTGAATGTGATCTCGCTGGCCGGCCTGGCCTTTGCCGTCGGCATGGTGGTCGATGCCGCCATCGTCGTTCTGGAAAACATTTACCGCCTGCGCGAGCGCGGCATGCCGGCCGCCAAGGCAGCCCTTGAAGGCGCCCGCCAGGTCTGGGGTGCGGTCGCGGTTTCGGCCCTGACGACGGTTATGGTGTTCATTCCGATCCTGGTCATGCAGCTCGAGGTC
Organism: Alphaproteobacteria bacterium; assembly: GCA_024639035.1. GTDB lineage: Bacteria > Pseudomonadota > Alphaproteobacteria > Rhizobiales > Aestuariivirgaceae > JAHEJE01. The sequence continues at coordinate 5,223 of JAHEJE010000182.1, read as the reverse complement.
GGCCAGCTGTTCCGCGATATCGCCGTGGCGATTTCGGTTTCCGTGCTGCTGTCGCTGATCGTTTCGGTCACCGTGTTGCCGGCCCTGTCGAGCCGCCTGCTGATCAATTCGCACCGCACCGGGCGGCTGTTCCTGCCGGGCATCGATCATTTCGCCAACGGTTTCGTTGCGCTTGTCATCGGCTATTCCCGCATGGTGCTGAAGAGCCGGGTCCTGTCCCTCGTCGTGGTCGCGGTCGTGTCGTGCGCAACGGCGCTGGCCGCCTGGACCTATCTGCCCAAGCTGGAATACCTGCCGAACGGCAACCGCAATCTGGTGTTCGTCAGCCTGATCCCGCCGCCGGGGTACAACCTGGCCACCATGACCGAGATCGCCACCCGTTTCGAGGAGGCCACCCGGCCGATGTGGGCCAGCGAAACCGGGCCTGAGTCCAAGCCCGGCGAGCCGCCCAAGATGGACCGCTTCTTTTTTGTCGCCAGTTCGCGGTTCACTTTCATCGGCGCTGCCGCCGTCGATCCGAGCCAGGCCAAGGGACTGCGCCAGCCGCTGAACGAGATCGTCTACCAGCAGCCAGGCACCTTCGGTTTTGCCAGCCAGCTGTCGCTGTTCGGCCGCGGCCTCGGCGGCACCCGTCAGATCGAGTTCGACATCTCCGGCCCCGACCTTGAACAGATTTTCGCCACCGCCGGGCGCGCCGCCGGCAAGGTCGAAGCGCTGTTGCCGCGAAACCAGGGCAATGGCTTCCGCCCGGTGCCGGGCCTTGAACTGGGTGCGCCGGAAGTGCGCGTCATTCCCGACCGCGCCCGGCTTGCCGATGCCGGCGTTTCGACCCGCGACCTCGGCCTGGCGATCGATGCCTTCAACGACGGTCTCAGGGTTGCCGAGGTGACCATCGGCAACGACCGCGTCGACCTCATGCTGAAGGGCGAAAGCGGCCAGGCCGAACAGACCCAGAGTATCGCCAGCCTGCCGGTCGTCACCGCCCAGGGGCTGATCGTGCCGGTCTCCTCGCTGGCCCGGGTCGAGATGACCGCCGGCCCGACCGAGATCCGTCACAAGGAGCGTTTGCGCACCGTGTCGCTGTTGATCACGCCGCGCGACGACATCGCCCTGGAAGCCGCGCTGGAAATGCTGCGCACCGAGGTGATCGCCCCCCTCAAGGCCGAGGGCCTGCCGAACGGTGTGCGCATGCGTCTGTCCGGCACCGCCGACAAGCTTGAGGTCACCTGGAACGCCATGCAGGGCCAGTTGCTGATCTCCCTGATCATCGTCTTCCTGGTCATGGCGGTGCTGTTCGAGAGTTTCGTCTATCCGCTGATCATCATGCTGTCGGTGCCGCTGGCCGCCGCCGGCGGGGTCGGGGGCCTGACGGTGCTCAACATGTACGTGCCGCAGCGCCTCGACATGCTGACCATGCTCGGCTTCGTCATCCTTATCGGCATCGTGGTCAACAACGCCATCCTGCTGGTGCACCAGACTGTGCAGCTCATTCGCGATGAAGGCATGGACGCCCCGGACGCCATTATCGAGGCGACCCGCAACCGCATTCGCCCGATCTTCATGTCGACGCTGACCAGCGTGTTCGGCATGCTGCCGCTGGTCGTCCTGCCCGGCGCCGGCTCGGAACTGTACCGCGGTCTCGGTTCGGTGGTCGTCGGCGGCCTGTCGCTGTCGGCGCTGCTGACCCTGATCATCATCCCGCCGATGCTGTCGCTGGTTGTCGCCCCGCTCGAAGCCCGCCGCGCCGCCCGCACGGCAGATCAGGAACCAGCCACCCAGGCGGCAGAGTAGGCAAGGCGCGCCCTGTTCCCCTCCCCCTTGTGGGGAGGGGTTAGGGGTGGGGAGCAGCGGTGCCGACCGGCATGACAATGCAACCTTTGCCCCGCCCATACCCCACCCGGCCGGTGCTACGCACCGCCCACCCTCCCCGCAAGGGGGAGGGCGAACCAGGCGCTGCTACCCGCTTCCTGTCGTCAATCGCTCAATCGCCCTGTCGCGCCCGATCAGCGGCAGCAGACGGGCCAGTTCGGGGCCGTGGTCGAGGCCAGTCAGCGCCAGGCGCAGCGGCATGAACAGGGCCTTGCCCTTGCGGCCACTGCTCTCCTTGACGGCCGAGGTCCAGGTCTTCCAGGTGGTTTCATCGAACGCACCATCCGGCAGGGCGTCAACCGCGCCTGTCACGAAGGCAAGGTCATCGGCAGCAATCACCGGGTCGATCTCGCCATAGGTCACCTCATGCCACTGCGAGATATCGGCGAGCTTGGAGATGTTCTGCCTGGCCACCAGCCAGAACGCCTCACCGGCATCGCAGCCAAGTGCGGCAAGCCGCCCGGCAATCTCGCTGTAGGGTGTTTCATGCAGCAACCGGGCATTCAGGTTGGCCAGTTCGGCTTCATCGAACCGCGCCGGCGCCCGCGACAGCTTGCCGAGATCGAAACTGTCGATCAGGCCGCCCATATCATGATGCGGCACGATGGCGTCCGAGGTCCCGACGAGGGCGGCATGCGAGACCACCGCCATGGCTTCAAGCCCGGCCGCCCGCAGCGCCTCGATCGAGAGCGACCCGAGGCGTTTGGACAGCCCCTTGCCGTCGGCACCAGTCAGCAGGCTGTGGTGGGCAAAGGCCGGCGCCGTGCCGCCGAGTGCTTCGAACAGGTCGACCTGCACCGCCGCGTTGGTCACATGGTCCTCGCCGCGAATGACGTGGCTGACGCCCATGTCCATGTCATCGACCACCGAGGGCAGAGTGTACAGATAGCTGCCGTCGCCGCGGATCAGCACCGGGTCGGACACGCTGGTCAGGTCGAACGATTGCTCACCGCGCACCAGGTCGTCGAACACAACTGCGCGCGCGCTGAGCTTGAAGCGCCAGTGCGGTGTGCGGCCCTCGGCTTCAAGCTTCGCCCGGTCCTCGTCAGAGAGGTTCAGCCCGGCCCGGTCATAGACCGGCGGTTTGCCGCGCGCCAACTGCCGCTTGCGTTTGCGCTCCAGTTCGTCCGGCGTTTCGTAACAGGCATAGAGCCGGCCGCCATCCTTGAGTTGTTCCGCCGCCGCATCATACAGGGCAAAACGCTTCGACTGGTGCTGCACGATGTCGGGCGCGATGCCAAGCCATGCAAGATCCTCAGAGATGCCGTCGGCGAATTCCGCCCGCGACCGCGCCCGGTCGGTATCGTCGAACCGCAGGATGAATTCGCCGCCGGCCTTTCTGGCGAACAGCCAGTTGAGGATCGCGGTACGGGCATTGCCGATATGGATGCGCCCCGTCGGCGACGGGGCAAAGCGGACACGTATCGTCATGGCTGTGCGGTTTAGAGGACGCCGCGCCGGAGTACAAGCACGACATATCGCCAACTGCGCCGCCAGCCGCTATTGTGCCCTTCATGCACCAGGCACAGCGTGAACTGACCGTCGAAACGGCGGGGCAGGGGCTCTACGAGATCACCCGGCCGGTCGCCGGGTTCGTTCGTGACAGCGGTATCCGTACCGGCCTCATCACCGTGTTCTGCCGCCACACCTCGGCTTCTGTGATCATCCAGGAAAACGCCGACCCGGACGTTCAGGCCGATCTCCAGGAGTTTTTTTCGCGCCTTGTGCCGGAGGCCCTGAGCTGGCTGCGCCACACATCGGAAGGCCCCGACGACATGCCGGCCCACATCAAGGGTGCGCTGACCGCCAACTCGCTCACCATTCCGGTCGGAGATGGCGCCATGGCATTGGGCACCTGGCAGGGCATCTACCTGTTCGAACACCGCACCCGCCCGCACCGTCGCCGGGTGATGCTGCATGTGATCGGCGACTGACCGACGATACTGGACTCGCTCAGATCGCTCCGATAACTTGGCCGCCTTGAATTTGCTCACCCGCCCGGAGACCCCGCATGATCAACACCACCTTGAAAACCCTGTGCCTGACCGCCGCCATCGGCGTCGGGCTGATCGCCTCGGCCAGCGCCGAAACCCGCGTCACCTACAAGTCGGCCAAATCGACGTCGTCCTATTACCAGATGGCGGTACAGATCGCCGAAGCCATGAAGGCCGGCTCGAACGGCGACATCATCGTCACCGTCGAGGAGAGCCAGGGCTCGGTCCAGAACGTCATGGAAACCCGCGCCCGCGGCGGCGACTACGTGTTCACCACCCCGCCGGTGCTGGTCAGGCTGGCGCAGGGCGGCAAGGCGATGTTCAAGGACAAGTCCGATCCCAAGTTCAACGACATCCGCGCCCTGTTCCCGATCCCCTCGCTGACCATGCATTTCGTCGTCCGCGCCGACAGCGGCATCACCGATTTCGCCGGGCTCGAGGGCAAGAAGATCCTCCTCGGCAAAGGCTCGTTCGGCGCCCGCGAGGGTGCGAAATACCTCAAGCTGTTCGGTCTCGAAGGCAAGGTCGACCTGGCCGACGTGGAACTGTCGAACGCCGTTCCGGCCCTCAAGAACGGCCAGATCGACGGCTTCGTCACCGCCGGTTCGTATCCTGCCCCGAACGTCATCGAGGCCGCCGCCTCGACCGGTGTGACCGTGCTGTCGCTGAACGACGACCAGATCGCCCAGACCAAGCGCACCAGGCTGGTCATTCCGGCCGGCACCTATGCCGGACAGGATGCCGACATCGTCACCACCTCGCTGCCGGTGGTTGCCTACACCACCACCGCCATGGCAGACGAAACCGCCTACCAGCTCACCAAGACCTATTGGCAGCAGAAAGACAAGATGGGCGCCGCGGCCGCCTGGTGGAACGGCGTAGACACCGGGCTGATGGCCAACATCACCGGCAAGATCCACCCCGGCGCCGCCCGCTACTACAAGGAAGCCGGCATCGCCCTCACCGACGCGCAGATGTAACAGCCTGTTTCCCTCACTCTTGCAAGGGTTAGGGGTGGCGATGGGGCGAAGATGGCCATCTCAGGACGTGGCACTACTGTCGTCATCGGGCGTGACCCACTGCTGTCCGGTCTAACTTCGTGACGATTGTAATATACCGTTCAAGATCAAGCGCTAAAGTGGAATGCTCATTTGCTGGACATGCAATCGATATCGCTCGACATGTTCCCTCCCCCTTTCTGGGGGAAGGAGACTTCACTGCTAAACCGGACAGCAGTGGGCTTGACCCGAGGACCCAGCGCGACACCGCACGATGCGGCGCAACGGCGAAGCGGAAATGGCTATGGGTGAGCGGACCGATATGATGATGGCCGGTGCCGGACAAGACACCGCCGCACCCC
>JAHEJE010000181.1 GCA_024639035.1 Alphaproteobacteria bacterium | reverse complement strand
ACCACTGAAGGAGCGATCGTCGCGCTCGATGCCAAGATGACCTTCGACGACAATGCCATGTTCAGGCGACCGAACATTTCGGAACTGCGCGACAAGTCCCAGGAGGACCCTCGCGAAAGCCAGGCCGCCGACCGTGGTCTCAGTTATGTCGGCCTTGAAGGCAACATCGGCTGCATCGTGAACGGTGCCGGCCTCGCCATGGCGACCATGGACATGATCAAGCAGTCCGGTGGTGAACCGGCGAACTTTCTCGATATCGGCGGCGGCGCCACCCCTGAAAGGGTGGCCAAGGCCTTCCGGCTGGTGCTGTCGGATGCAAACGTCCAGGCCATTTTGGTCAACATCTTTGCCGGCATCAATCGCTGTGACTGGGTGGCCGAAGGCATCATCAAGGCGCTGGAGGAAAACCCGGTCGACGTACCCCTGGTGGTGCGCCTGGCCGGTACCAATGTCGACGAGGGTCGCAAGATCCTGGCCGCAAGCGGACTGCCGATCATTCGTGCGGCAACGCTGGCCGAAGCCGCCGAGCGCGCCGTTGCCGCCTGGCAGAACGACCTGAAGCGCAACGTCAAGCTGGTAGGTTCGATATGAGCATTCTTGTAGACCGCACAACCCCGGTTATGGTCCAGGGCATCACCGGCAAGATCGGGCAGTTCCACACCGGGGAAATGCTGAAATACGGCACCAACGTCGTATGCGGCGTCACCCCGGGCAAGGGTGGCAGCGAAGTTGCCGGAGTGCCGGTGTTCAACACCGTAAAGCAGGCCGTTGCCGCGACCGGGGCCGAGGCAAGCCTGATGTTCGTTCCGCCGCCGTTTGCCGCCGACTCGATCATGGAAGCCGCCGATGGCGGTCTGAAATTGTGCGTCGCGATCACCGACGGTATTCCGGCCCAGGACATGATCAGGGTGAAGCGCTACATGCGCCGTTACCGCCAGGAAAACCGCATGCGGCTGATCGGTCCCAACTGCGCCGGCATCATCACCCCCGGCCAGGCCCTGCTCGGCATCATGCCGGACCACATCTACAAGCCCGGCAAGGTCGGTATCGTCGGTCGTTCGGGAACGCTCGGCTACGAGGCCGCTTCGCAGATGCTGGCCCTCGATATCGGCGTCTCGACCAGCGTCGGTATCGGCGGCGATCCGGTCAACGGCTCTTCGTTCCGCGATATTCTCGAACTGTTCGAAAGCGACGCCGATACGGATGCCGTGGTGATGATCGGCGAAATCGGTGGACCCCAGGAGGCCGAAGCCGCCGAGTTCGTCCGCGATCATATGACCAAGCCGGTTGTTGCCTATGTCGCCGGCCTCAGCGCGCCGAAGGGCAGACGCATGGGCCATGCCGGTGCGATCATTTCCGCCTTTGGCGAAAGCGCCAGCGAGAAGGTCGAGATCCTGCGCGAGGTTGGTGCCTACATTTCGCCGTCACCCTCGGAGATCGGGACGACGGTGCGCGATGCTCTGGCAAAGGCCGCCTGACCGGCGCCTCCGGCAGGGCGCCTGCGGTGATGCAGTGCTACAGCAAAAGCTGATATTTGATGCTATGCCTTGCCTGGCATTGAACAGCGACACATGAGTGCCCGATGAACGACAGCAAGGCCGCCAACGGTCCACTACAGGACGACGAAACCCATGAGCTTTTGCTGGGCCTGCTGCGCAGCGTGATCGTCGACCGTGAACCGCGGGTTGCCGGCGTTCTGGCGCAGGAGGGCAGGGATCTGCCGCGCCAGCACGATCTGTGCATAGCCTCGCTTCAGGTGATCGGCATGTGGTTCAATCTCCTCAACGTGGCTGAGGAGAATATCGCCATGCGTGTGCGCCGGAGGCTTGAGGCCATCGGCGGCCCGGATCAGGTCAAGGGCACCTTTTCCAATATCCTGGCCGACGCTGCGGCCTCAGGCATCAGCCCCGAAACGCTTACTGACGCTCTCAACAAATTTGACGTAAGCCCGACCATCACCGCCCATCCCACCGAAGCCAAACGGGTGACCGTGCTCGAAATACACCGCCGTATTTACCGCAAGCTGGTGGAATTGGAAATTCAGCGCTGGACCCCGCGCGAGCGCAATAGATTGGTGCGCGAGCTGCGCACCGAGATCGACCTTCTGTGGATGACGGGCGAGTTGCGTCTTGCGCGCCCGAGCCTCGATCAGGAGGTCGCCTGGGGGCAGCATTTCTTCAGGGAAACCCTGTTTGACGGCACCGCCCACGTCTATGAGCAACTTGCCGCTGCAGTTCACCGTCACTACGCCAACGAAGCGGTGCCGGTGCGCCCGTTCATCCGCTATTCGTCATGGATCGGCGGTGATCGCGACGGCAATCCCAATGTCACCACCGAGGTAACCCGCAACACGCTGACCGCCAACCGCCAGCTTGTGGTTGAATACTATCGCCACCGGCTCGAGGGCCTGGTCAAGACCCTCAGCATCTCGGAAAACATCGTGACGGTGCCGGACAACTTCCGCGCCCGCTGTCGCGACCTGATCGCCCGTTCCGGCCTGGCCGTTGATGCCGGGGTGCGCAATCCGGGCGAAATCTTCCGCCAATACCTGGCGGCTGTTTCGCAACTGGTTGCTGACAGTGCCCACGGAGATGGCGGCTACCGGCTGGCCGCTGATTTTTCCAACGACATCCTGCTGCTGGAGCGCGCCTTGCTGGACATCAAGGCAACGTCGATTGCTACTCTACTCGTCCGCCCGCTGCGCTGGGAGATCGAGACCTTCGGCTTCAGAACGGTTTCGCTCGATATCCGTCAGAATTCCGACGTTATAAACCGTACCGTGGCGGCGATCTGGAAGGTCAACAAAGTGGGCGATGAGCCTGTGCCCGAACCAAGCACGCCGGAGTGGTCCGAGCGCTTGCGCCATGAACTCAGTGCCCAGAACGATCGTCTGCCTGAATTCGAAGGACTGAGCGAGGAAGCCGAAGAGACCGTCAAGCTGTTTGCGCTTCTGGCCGAAACGCTGGGCGGACGCGACGCCAATGCCATTGGCGCCTTCATTCTCAGCATGACCCGCTCGGCCGATGACCTGCTGGCGGTCTATGTGCTCGGCAAATATGCCGGTTTTCTGGCAGGCGGCGACGGCAGTGGTGCCTTTGCCCTGCCGATCGTGCCGCTGTTTGAGACCATCGACGATCTGCGCCGGGCACCGGGCATCCTGAAGGAACTGTTTGCCGTGCCGCTGGTCAATCGCAGCGTGCGCCATCAAGGCAACCTGCAGGAGGTCATGCTCGGATACTCTGACAGCAACAAGGACGGCGGCTATCTGTGCTCGACCTGGGAACTGGTGAAGGCGCAACGAGGCATTGTCGCAACCGCCGGTGCGCATGGTGTGGACATCCGCTTTTTCCATGGTCGTGGCGGATCGGTAAGCCGCGGTGGCGCCCCCACCGGCCGCGCGATTGCCGCCCAGCCGGCCCGCACCGTCGGTGCGCGGATGCGGATTACCGAGCAGGGTGAGGTGGTCTCGTCAAAATACGCCAACCGCGGCACGGCGCAATATCAGCTTGAGCTGCTCACCTCCAGCGTATTGGCCCACACGTTGAAATCGCCGCATGAGAAGGAGTTGCGCGACAACCCGGAATTCGACGACGCCATGGAAGCGCTGTCCGGGATGTCGCAGGCCGCCTACAGCAATCTGCTGCATCAGGAGGGTTTCATCGACTATTTCCAGTCGGCAAGCCCCGTCAACGAACTGGCCCTGCTGAACATCGGATCACGTCCGGCAAAGCGCTTCGGGCTCGGTGGACTTGAAGACCTGCGGGCCATTCCCTGGGTGTTCGCCTGGAGCCAGAACCGCCATCTCGTCACCGGCTGGTACGGGCTCGGCTCGGCATTGCAATCTTTCATGTCGATCCGCGGTGCGGCCGGCGAGAAGATGTTGCGCGACATGTTCGCCTCATCGCGCCTGTTCCGGCTGGTGGTCGACGAGGTCGAGAAAATGCTTTGCCTCGCCGACATGAAGGTTGCCGCGGCCTACGCCGGCCTCACCTCGGATGCAGAACTGCGCAGCCGGGTTCTGGGTCTGGTTGAGGCGGAGCACGAACGCACCCGCCAGACCATTGCCCGGGTCATCGAAAGCGACGATCTGGCGGCCCGCTTTCCGGCCTTCCGCAGCCGCATCGACAATGTCCGCCCCCATCTCGACCAGATCAACCATCTGCAGATCGAGCTGTTGCACGATTACCGCAGCAAGGGCCCCGAGGCGGCATCGACCGATGCCCTGCTCATGACCATGACCTGCCTGTCCGCCGGCATGGGCTGGACCGGTTAGCGCGCCAGGCGCTCGCCGGCCTTGTGCAGGAAATCGAGACCCTCACCGAGGGCCGCTTCGGTAATGTACTCATCGGGCTTGTGCGCCTGGGCGATGCTGCCGGGCCCGAACACGACGGCGGAATACCCCTCGTCGCTGAAATAGCCGGCATCGGTGCCGAACGACACCACATCCTCGCTGTTCTGCCCGGTGATGGCCGAGACGAACGCGGCCGCCGGCCCGGCATTGGAATTGTCGAGGGCGGGAACCGGCGCATCGATAATGATCTCGATGCCGGCCTGCGGGTGCACCTTCTGCATTTCCGGCACCAGTTCCTCAGCGGCATATTTTTCCAGCCTGGCGATCATCGCCCGGCCATTTTCGCCCGGCATCGGACGGAATTCCCAGCCGAAGGCGCAATACCCGGCAGTCGCGTTGGTTGCAGTGCCGCCATGAATGGTGCCGACATTGAAGGTGGTGAACGGTGGAATGAATTCACTGCCTTCATGAGGTTTTGCCGCGCATTCCGCCCCCATGTTCTCGATGAAGGCGATCAGTTTTACGGCATATGAAATGGCGTTGACGCCCGTGTGCGGCAGGCTCGAATGGGTTTCAAGGCCATGCACCACAGTGCGCATTTCATAGCCGCCCTTGTGGCCGGTGATCAGTTTCATTCCGGTCGGCTCGCCGACAATGACGACGGCCGGTCGGTAGGCCTTGCCGGCCATGTCGGCCAACAGCACCGGCATGCCGAGGCCGCCGGTTTCCTCGTCGTAGGAAAAGGCGATATGGATCGGCCGTTTAAGGGCCATCTTTTTCCACGCCGGCACACTGGCGAGCACACAGGCTAGGAAGCCCTTCATGTCCACCGACCCGCGGCCGTACAGCTTGCCATCCTTGCGCTCCAGCCTGAACGGATCGCAGCTCCAGTCCTGGCCTTCCACCGGCACCACATCCGTGTGGCCGGAAAACACCACGCCGCCATCTGTTTCGGGCCCGATGGTGGCGAACAGGTTGGCCCGCTCGCCGGCCTCGTCATAGCTGATCGAGCTTGTGATGCCATGCCCGGCCAGATACTCCTGGACATAGCCGATGATGCCATGGGTCGGCCGCCCCGAGATGGTTTCAAAGCCGACCAGGTTGGACAGAATGTCGATTGTCAGTTCCAGATCCTTGACCATTGCCTGCCCTCATGCACTTCGGCGCCATCGCCGTTGAACCAATCGCGTCCAACCAACACCAATTTCAACCAATGGAGTTGATTGCTTACCCTTGGTGCACTAGTCTTTCGCAGCGTACATAACAGCAGGCTATCGCCATGTCGAATGCCCATCCGCGCCCGGGGGTTCCCGCCTTTCAGCCCGGCCCACCCAAGCCGAGCGTGATCCTGCGTCCGGCCATCCGTGCCCTGCCGGAGGGTGTCGAGCGCTATGTCGTTCCGGCCGGCGGTTCGGTGAGTGTGCCGATATGGCAGGGCGATGGCATCAGGCTGGTCGATACCGAAGGCGGCCAGCGCGCCGAGGTGATTGCGGCCGGCGGCGATGGCCAGATCGATCTGGCCATACTTGGAGAAAAGCCCAACGGCCCGGCGGACGGTATCCGTGCCGCGCTCTCGACCAGAGAGGAAAGTGCCGTCAACGCGCGCGCGGTTCTCGAGCGCCGCGGCATCGATCTCGCCGGCGCCAGGGCGCTGAAGGTGTTCGGACCCGGTTCGCCGGCCAGATCGAGCGCCGAGTTGACCGTCGCCCGCGATGGTTTGCTTCTGGTCGCCGCGCCACCCGAGACCATGGCGCCGGATGAACACAACACGGTCACACCGCTGGAGCTGTTCGTCACCCGCGCGGATCCCGGGCACGGCTCACGCGGCCGCGACCTGCCGGAGCCGCTGGCCGAGCCGTTGCTGGACCTGCGTATCGATACGGCAACCGCTCAGGCCTTTACCGTGAAGGCCGGAGAATATTTCCAGGTCCTCGACGTCGATGGCCG
>JAHEJE010000180.1 GCA_024639035.1 Alphaproteobacteria bacterium | reverse complement strand
TTCGGCGACCGCAACTCGAACTGCCCGTGGGTGTAGGCGCCAGCGGCGCCGGGCGTTCGATCTGCTGACGGGTGTACCGGGGTGAGATGACAACCGATGCCCTGTGGCGGCGTTCAGGGCAATCGCAACTGACTTTGGCGTCATCCCGATGGCGGCAGATTTTGCCGTCCTCGGGTCAAGCCCGAGGAAAGCAGGAAATTGAGGCCAAAGTGATATGCGATTGCCCTGCGGCCGCGTCAGGAGGTGCCCGATGCGGGCGAACGCTTATCGTTGTAGGCCCAGTAGCGGCTGGCGAGGAAACCGGTGGTGGGGACGATGATCACCACGGGCACGAGCGCCAGCCAGAACGGCCAGTCGAGAACACCGGTGGTGAACCAGACGATGGCCTGGTTGAGGGCGAAACTGCCGAGCGCGACGACGAGAAAGCGCGGCGCGGAGTAGCGGTGGGTGGTGCGGGCCTCGAAGGTCCAGAACCAGTTGCCGAGATAACTGACGCTCCAGGCGGTGAGGAAAGCAAGGAAGTTTGCCCACAGCGGCGACAGGCCGACCAGGTGGTGCAGCGCCAGGCCGGCCAGCACATGGGCAACGGTGGCGGCACCGCCGGTGACGGCAAAGCGCTTGAGCTGGCGCAGCAGCATGGTGCTACCGGTCGCTCTCGGCGACGGCGAGAAGCGACACGCCGATGGGCAGGTTGACGCGGCCGATCAGGAACCGTTCGCTGGCGAATATCATCCGCAACAGGGCGTTGACCGGGGCGGCCGGCAGGTGGTCGTCGGAACTGTCGGACAGATTGAACAGCTTCTTGATACCGCGCACGCCGGCAACCAGCGGGAACAGCAGCGTGTTGTAATAGGTGATCTCGATGTTCGCGAAACCGGCGTCCTTCAATGCAGCATTCAAGCTGTCGCGAGTATAGCGGCGGAAGTGGTGGTGGTGCTCGTCGTGAGCGCTCCACAGCCATGGCAGGGCCGGCACCGACATGATCAGCCGACCGCCCGGGTTGAGCCGCATGCGCAGCGCCGCCAGGCTTTCGACATCGCGCTCGACATGCTCGATGACGTCGAAGGCGGCGATCAGATCGAAACGGCGGTCGTCGTAGGGGATGCCCTCGGGCAGATAACCTTCGAGGATTTCGCAGGTGTGTTTGTGCGAGGCCATCTGGCGGGCATCATCGTCCGGCTCGAAGGCAACAAGATCGCCGAAGCCGGACAGCATGGCGAGATTGCCGCCGGTTCCGCAGCCGGCCTCAAGTATCTTGGATTGGCGGTTGAGCTTGCCGAGCCTTTCGATGGCCGCGCTCAGAACGGCACGACGAGCGACGAACCACCAGTGGCGATCTTCGATCCGGTCCAGTCTTTCATAAACGTCGCGCTGCATGGCTACGGACCCTAGTATATACGATGTTCGATGCCGTGCATCTCGCGCACCAGGTAAAGCGGGCGGCTACGGACTTCGGTGAAGATGCGGCCGAGATATTCACCGATGATGCCGGTGGCGAGGATGTTGATGCCGCCGAGGAACAGCACCGCCACCATGGTCGAGGCATAGCCGGGCACGTCGACGCCGTGGATCAGGACGTCGATGCTGAGGATGATCGCATAGATGACGGCGAAGACGAACACCGCCAGGCCGAAATAGGTCCACACCCGCAAGGGAAAGGTGCTCGAACCGGTGATGCCGTCGAGGGCGAAATTCCACAGCTGCCAGTACTTCCACTTGGTCTCGCCATGAGCGCGCTCCTCGCGAATATATTCGACACTGGCCTGTTTATATCCAACCCAGGCGAACAGGCCCTTCATGAAGCGGTTGCGTTCGGGCAAATTGCGCAGGGCGGCGATGACGCGCTGGTCGAGCAGCCGGAAGTCACCGGCGTTCTGCGGGATGTCGATATCGGCGATGGCGTTGTAGATGCGGTAGAACCAGTTTGCCGTGACCCGCTTGGTGGCGGTGTCGCTGGCCCGGTCGGCGCGGCGGGCGTAAACCACCTCGAAGCCTTCGCGCCACTTCTCCATCATGTCGGCGATGAGTTCGGGCGGGTCCTGCAGATCGGCGTCGATCGGCACCACGGCGCGGCCGAAGGCGTGGTCGAGACCGGCTGACAATGCGGTATCCTTGCCGAAATTGCGCGACAGGTTGATGACCTTGATGCGACCATCGCGGGTCCGGTGTTCGAGGAGTTTATCATAGGTGCCATCGCTCGAACCGTCGTCGACGCAGATGATCTCGTAGTCTTCGGTGATGGCCTGAAGAACCGGTTCGAGACGGTCGAAGAACAGGCCAACGCCGCCCTCCTCGTTGTACATCGGCACAACGATGGACAACAGGACCGGCTCCTGTGATGCCTTTGCAGATGTGCGCCTGACGGCCATTTACACCCCTCTTCCAGGCTCGCTGATAGCACGCCAGCGGTTAAGATTCCGTGGCTGCCGGACCGTGAGATTTGATCACGGGTTGCGCGCCGGCGGTGCTTGTCGTTATGATCGCGGCCGTCGATCCTGACGCTTTGGGGCGCAGAAATGCCGCGATGAGCGCGCGGTTTGCAACGCCAGCGTTTAGGATTGACGGCAACAAGAGGCACAAAGCCCGTCACAAGCCCTTGCCCGGGACCCAACCCGCGCTTCGGTTGAAAAGCATAATTGGGGGGGAACATGCTGGCACTGGCCGCCAAGAGACTTGGCTCCATGATCTTGATCATGCTGACCATCTCTTTCATTCTCTTTGTCATCTTCGAAGGCGACAAACTCAACCTTGCCCAGAAGGTGCTCGGTCAGTATTCAACCATGGATCAGAGGTTGAAGTGGGTCGAGCAGCAGGGCCTGAACGCGCCGTTCCTGACCCGCTACTTCGAGTGGGTGTGGAACTTCGTCCGCGGTGACATGGGCACTTCGCTGCAATTGTCGGCGCCGGTGTCGGAGCTGGTCTGGTCGCACCTGAAGAACACCATCCTGCTGGCCGGCTGCGTGTTCACCATCACGGTTTCGATATCGCTGGTGATGGGCGTGCTGTCGGGCATCGCCGAAGGCAGCTTTCGGGACCGCGCGATTACCGTCGCTTCGGTTCTGACCACCTCGGTGCCGGAGTTCGCATCGGCAACCTTCCTGGTGGCGATCTTCGTGTTCTGGCTCGACTGGCTGCCCGGCACGTCGCCGTTCTCCAACGGCGTGGCGCTCAACGAGCTGGTGCTGCCGGTGATGGTGCTGGTGCTGTACAACTTCGGCTACTACACGCGCATGACGCGCGCCTCAATGGCCGAGGTGATCACCTCGCAATACGTCCGTACCGCGATCCTCAAGGGGCTGCCGTTCAAACAGGTGGTGATGAAGCATGCGCTGCGCAATGCGCTGATCGCCCCGTTCACGGTGATGATCCTGCAGCTCAACTATCTGCTGTCGGGTGTGATCGTGGTCGAGGTGTTTTTCTCCTACAAGGGGTTCGGAAAACTGCTCTATGACGCCTCGCTGTTCGGCGACATCTACATGGTCGAGGCCTGTACGATGGTGGCGGTATTCGTGGCGGTGCTGTCGCAGTTCATCTCGGATGTGGGCTACACGATGCTCAATCCGCGGATCCGGTTCAGTTAGGAGGCGATGACAATGAGTGACGAGACCGCTAACGGTAACGCTCAAACAGACCGCCCGACCGGCTTCAAACGGTTTGCGCGCGCCGTCGGGCTGCTGCGCGAATCACGGATCGGCATGATCGGGGCATTCCTGGTGTGTTTCTGGATCCTGGTGGCCCTGCTGGCGCCGATCCTTCCGGTGAAGGATCCGCTGTCGCAAGATGCCGCGGCCCTGTTGAAACCCTGGCTGACGTCGATGCCGGATGGGGCCTTTTACTGGCTCGGCACCGACGACCGCGGACGCGACATCCTGTCCCGGCTGGTGTGGGGATCGCGGCTGGTGCTGTTCTGGTCGGCGGCGGCGACGATTGTCGCTTATGCCGTCGGCATGATGCTGGGCGTCATCGCCGGCTATCGCGGCGGCTGGTGGGACGAGATCATCTCGTTCTTCGGCAATGTGCTGCTGTCGTTCCCGCTGATGGTGCTGTATCTCGTCATCCTGACGAATTTCGGCCCGTCCTCGAACTTCGGCCGGCTGCTGTCGGACAGGCTCGGGCTCGATCCGATCGTCGTGTCGGGCGTGATCATCATCGTTGCGGTGACCTTCGGCACGGCACCGGCGGTGGCGCGTATCGTGCGCGGGCTGGTGCTCGACCTGAAGACCCGCGACTACATCGCGGCAGCTGAGGTGCGCGGCGAAACTCCGCTGTACATCATGCTGGTCGAACTGCTGCCGAATGCGCGCGGACCGCTGATCGTCGATGGCTGCCTGCGGCTCGGCTATGTGATCATCACCATTGCGCTGCTCGGCTATCTGGCCCTCGGCCTGCCGCCGCCCGATCCGGACTGGGGCAAGATGATCTCCGATGCGCAGAAATTCGGCTCATTCGGAATGAACGCCATGCTGTGGCCGGCCTTCGCGATTTCTTCGCTGGTGCTTGGCTTGAACCTGCTGGCCGACGGCCTGCGTGAAATCTCACTGCGCGACTAGGGGGAAGAGAAATGGCAAACGATCAAACCCCGGTCCTGGAGTGCAACAACGTCTCGATCTCGTACTACACGCGCTCGGGAGAAATTCCCGCCGTCGTCGACTTCAATCTGACGGTGATGCCCGGCGAAGCGGTCGGCATCGTCGGTGAGTCCGGTTGCGGCAAGTCGACGGTCGCGCTGGCGATCATGCAGCACATGGGCAAGAACGGCGCCATCGTCAGCGGCGAGATCAAGTTCATGGGCCGCGACATGCGCACCATGAGCG
This sequence comes from Alphaproteobacteria bacterium, assembly GCA_024639035.1. Taxonomy (GTDB): domain Bacteria; phylum Pseudomonadota; class Alphaproteobacteria; order Rhizobiales; family Aestuariivirgaceae; genus JAHEJE01. Next base: position 1,426 of record JAHEJE010000180.1, on the reverse strand, counting down.
AGGACGAGCTGCGCGACATTCGCGGCTCGGCGATTTCGATGGTCTACCAGGAGCCGATGGCATCGCTCAATCCATCGATGCTGATCAAGTTCCAGCTCATGGAAGTGCTGATCATCCATGAGAAAGTGTCGGAGGAGGAGGCCTACCGGCGGTCGCGCGAGATGCTCGAAGCGGTGCGTCTGCCCGACCCCGACCGGATCATGAATTCATACCCGCATCAGCTTTCCGGCGGCCAGCAGCAACGGGTGATCATCGCCATGGCGCTGCTGTCGAGCCCCAAGCTGCTGCTGCTGGATGAGCCGACGACGGCGCTCGATGTGACGGTGGAAGCCGGCGTGGTCGAACTGGTCAAGGACATTTCCGAGCGGTTCGGCACGTCGATGATCTACATCTCGCACAACCTCGGTCTGATCCTTGAGACCTGCGACCGGATCACGGTGATGTACTCGGGTCAGGCGGTCGAGCTGGGCACGGTCGGGCAGGTGTTCGACCACATGCGCCACCCCTATACGCGGGGGTTGTTTTCGTCGATCCCGCTGCCGGGCACCGACCGCCATTCGCATCCGCTGGTGCCGATCCGCGGCCAGCTGCCGTTGCCGCACGAGCGGCCGAAAGGGTGCTATTTCGGTCCGCGCTGCGACTTCTTCCAGGATGGGCGGTGCAACACCGACCTGTTGTCGATGCGAAAGGTCGACGGCGATCCGGGCCATACGGTGCGCTGCGCGCGCTATGAGGAGATCGACTGGGACAAGCACAAGCCGGAAATGCCGCCGCAGCTGAAGGCCGAATTCGGGCCCACGGTGCTCGAAGTCAAGAACATGCAGAAGTACTACGAGGTGCATGACAGCTCCTTGAAAGCACTGATCTCGGGCAAGCGGGTGCGCTATGTGAAGGCCAACGAGAAGCTCGATTTCACCGCCCGCGAGGCCGAGACGGTGGCGATTGTCGGTGAATCCGGCTGCGGCAAGTCGACGTTCGCCAAGGTGCTGATGGGGCTGGAAGAGGCGACCGGCGGCGAGGTGCTGCTGAACGGCGAGGATGTCGGCCACAAACCGGTTGCCAAACGGGCGCCGCAGCTGGTCGGCAACCTGCAGATGGTGTTCCAGAACCCGTTCGAGACGCTCAATCCGAGCCACTCGGTGGGCGCGCAGATCGCGCGGGTATTGCGCAAGTTCGGCGTGGCGTCGAGCAAGGAAGAGGCCAATCGAAAGGTCATGGAACTGCTCGACCTGGTCAAGCTGCCGCGCGATTTCGCCCATCGCCGGCCGCGACAGTTGTCCGGCGGCCAGAAACAGCGCATCGGCATCGCCCGGGCGTTCGGCGGCGAGGCGGCAGTGGTGGTCGCAGACGAACCGGTCTCGGCGCTCGATGTGTCGGTGCAGGCGGCGGTGACCGGTCTGCTGACCGAAATCCAGCACGAACGGCG
>JAHEJE010000179.1 GCA_024639035.1 Alphaproteobacteria bacterium | reverse complement strand
AATCGGTGCTGTATCCGACGGCCCGCAGCCAGTTGACGCTGTTGCGCGGCGTAACGTTCGGGGTGTCGAGCAAGCAGCGCAACCCATATGTATCGCGGTCGGTGTGGAAGTATCTCGGCACATCCGTCGATCTCAGAAAGGCGCTGCGGGCGACCGGGTTGTTTGCCATCTCCGGCACGGCGGTCGACCCCAAGGTGATGCGCATCCTCGGCCGACAGGCGTTTCCGAACGACCTGTTGCACTACGACATGGAACCGCATGGCGCGGCGGCCGATGATATCTGATCGCCCGGCATTGCGGTTCCCGGCAAACAAGGCCCGCGCAATTCGATTGCTGCAGAGCCGCTTTGGATGCAAGGTATCGGCATTGAGATGACCCCGGGTGGGATGACACCAATGCTCCAGCACGTTGACGCTGACCGCCAATCCGACATCGCTGAAATCCTGCCGGCGCTGGAAAACTGCCTCCAGCCTGCCGAACACGCCTGTTGCCTGCCGCCGGCCTGCTACACAAACCCGGATATTCTCGCCCTCGAAACCGAACGGATATTCCGCACCAAGTGGCTTGGTATCGGCCACACCGGACGGCTGCCGGCCAGCGGCGATTTCGAAGCGCTGGAGCTGGCCGCGGTGCCGCTGATCCTGGTGCGTGGCAAAGACGGCAAGCTGCGGGCTTTCGCCAACAGTTGCCGCCATCGCGGCGCCCGCCTCCTCGACGGCACCGGCAATTGCCCCGGCATCCGCTGCCCGTTCCACAGTTGGGCCTACAAACTCGACGGCTCCCTGGCCGGAGCGCCGCAGATGGATGCCGCGGCGGACTTCGCGCGCAACGCGCACGGGTTGATCGAATTCCGCTGCGCCGAGGTTCTCGGGTTCGGGTTCGTCTGTCTCGATCCCGAAGCGCCGGATATCGAAAGCCAACTCGGTGATTTCGCCGAAATACATGCGCCCTGGCCGCTCGACACCCTGGTGCCGGCCCGGCGGCGCACCTTCGATGTCGCCTGCAACTGGAAGGCCTTCATTGAAGTGTTCAACGAGTACTACCACCTGCCCTATGTGCATCGCGACAGCATCGATGCGGTCTATGCCCGGCCCGAACCGGCCGATGATGTCGTCGGGGAATATGCCAGCCAGTACGGCGGCACCGACGGGACCGGCGGCCTGCTCGACGGTCAGCAGGAACACGCCCTGCCCGCCATGCCCGGCCTCGACGAGGCTGTCGGCGCCGGCGTGCGCTACACCTGGTTGTTCCCCAACATGACCTTTGCCGCCGGCCGCGATGCGGTGTGGGTCTATGAGGCCAACCCTATCGATGCCGGCACCTGCCGGGTCACCCAGACCGCCCTGTTCAGCCGCCAGACCACTGCCCTGCCCGACTTCGAGGCAAAGGTGGCGGCCTACTACCACCGGCTCGATGCGGCGATTGCCGAGGATATCCCGGCCCTGGAAAATCAGCAGCGCGGCCTTGCCTCGCCGTACGCGCGGCAGGGCCGGTTCCAGCCGCTGCTGGAAGCCAACGTTGCGTCCTTCGCCCGCTGGTACGCCGAGCAAATGCTGCGCTGACACTCAGGCGCTAAGCCCAGTAAGACCCGTCGCCTTCCCGCTTCCCGGCAGGGTAATCGCCTGTGCCTTCGGTGTCATCGGGATGGCGGCAAGATCTTGCCGTCCTCGGGCTTGACCCGAGGATCCAGGAAGCCGCTTGTCCCGGAGTTCGCTGAGATCTGGTTCCTCGGGTCAAGCCCGAGGACGGCAGAAGGTGGTTGAGGCCAATGCCAGATGCGGTTGCCCTGCCCCTCCTGGGCGAGGGAATGAAGATCGTGGTTGCATAAAGGCGGACTACACAGGGTAGCGGTTGGCTCAGACACATCTACTTCCGCGGCACGCTGAACGGGTTCTGATACAGGTCGCCGTGGCTCTCGACACCGACTTCGACCACGCAGTCCTGCTTGGGATGGGCGACGCACATCAGGATGTAGCCGGCCTGGCTCTGGCGCTTGTTGAGGGCCGTTCCCTTGGGCTGGCGCACCTTGCCCGACACCAGGCGGCCGGCACAGGTGATGCAGCCGCCATAGCGGCAGGCGACCGGCAGGATCACGCCGTTGGCCTCGCAGACATCGAGAATGGTCTGGTCCTCACGCACGTCGAAGGTGCGGCCGCCGCGATTGGCGACCGTCACCTTGTGCGTTGCGGGGTCAGCCACCGGCTGTCAGGACGCGATCAGATCCAGATGTCCGATGTCACGTCGCCGCCCGGATAGCGCATCTCGTGGCAACGCGACGGCCCGTTCGGCTCCTTGCCGAAGTCGACCACGAAATCCGGGTTGATGGTCATGCCGCCGTTCTCGACGTCGCAATCGACCAGGTACATCTGGGCGCCCTTGTCCTTCATGTCGGGATAGAACTGGTTGTCCCAGGACGAGAACAGCGAGGTCGTGACATACAGCCGCTTGCCGTCGAGCGACAGTTGGATCATCTGCGGTGCGCCCTGCACCTTGATGCCGTTGACCTCCGGCGCCTTGCCGAGCATGCCGCCAAGCCAGACCTGACCGGTCATCTTCGGGTTCGAACGGTCGGTGATGTCGTACTGGCGCAGGTCGCCATGCAGCCAGTTGGCGAAATACAGGTACTTGTCGTCCATCGAGATCAGGATGTCGGTGATCAGCGACGGCATCGGCACCGGAAAGCCTTCGACATCGATGGTCGGGATGTCGATCACCTTCTCCAGCTGGATCTCGCCGTTATCATCCTTCCACCAATGGAAGACGTTGGATGACAGGGTGGCGGCGAAATAACCGTGGTTCGAGGTCGGATCATGCAGCCCGCGCACCTCCAGCGGGATCATGCCTTCCGCGCCGAGGTCGAAGGATTTTGAGATCGTCTTGCCGTTGAAATCCCAGAAGTGCACCGATTGGCCGTATTTGCCGGCGGCGACATCGTCGAGATCGAAGCCCGGCATGAAGGTGTTGGGTGCCGCCCACTCGGAACTCACCATCATGTTGTGGCGCGGCTGGTACCAGAAATCGTAGTTGTAGTTCATGCCGGCGTTGTCGTTCTCCCAGCGCCCGACGATCTCGAAATTCTCGTTCAGGTGCAGAAAGCCACCCGGGCCGTTGCCATCGGCATCGCCGAGCATGGAGATGATGATATCGGCGCCGAGGCAATGCACGGTGTGCGGACCCGACAGATTGGTCTTGGCCTTGATGTCGTCGCCGCTGACGACCTTGTGCACGCTCGGATTGGTGGCATCGGAGGTGTCGATGACATTGATGTTGCTGGAGCGCACGCCGGGCATCAGCAGAAAGCGGCGCGACTTCGAGGCGTCGTCATGACAACTCGAGCAGGCGTTCCAGCCGGAATGATGCAGCTCGTCGCCGATCTGCTGCATTTCGGTGCGGGCGATGACGCTGGAATAGGTCGGGCTGTCGGGATCGACATCTACGGTCGCCAGATAGTCGGGCTTCTCAACGCCGGTTCCGACATAAAGCGCCACGGTGTAAAGCAGTTTTTCGCGATCTGCCGTTATTGCTTCGGCCGGTGATGCATAGCCCGGGCCGCAGCACGCTTTTCCATTGCCATCTGCCATTATTTTTCCTCCTGTTTGGCCCCCAAAGGGACACTATAGTACATCTTCCGCCGAGAGGTAATATCTCACGTCTGTCAGGCGTGGTGCATGCCAAGGCCGCCGGCAACGAACAGGTCCGCCGCGCTTGGGCTGCACAGGATCGGGGTGTCGTGGAACACCGCCAGCCGGGTCAGCGCCATCAGGTCGACGTCGGCGCCGTGGGTGCCGTGCGGATCGGCAAAGAAGATCACCGCATCGAGTTCGCCCGAGGCAATCAGCGCACCCAGCTGCTGGTCGCCGCCGTGCGAGCCGCGCTGCAACCGGTGGATCGACAGGCCGGGTTCGGCCGCCCGCAGCATGCTGCCGGTGCCGCCGGTGCAGATCAGCTTGTGGCCGGCCAGTGCTTTTGCGTGCCGGGCGACCCAGGCTTTGAGGTGCGCCTTGCGGTCGTTGTGAGCGACCACGGCGATTTTTCGCGGCGCGATCGACAGCCGGCGGGCCTTGCCGGTCATCTCCAGAATAGCCCGCACCTGGGCCGTCAGACCGCCGGTCTCGGCGGGAAAACTGCCGTCGAAGGCGGCGGTGCCGACGGTGAAGCCCGCTGCCCCGGCAGCGGCAACCGCATCGATGCGCTGAGCGCTGTCGATGCTGCCGGCCATGATCACCGGTTTGTCCGACACGCTGCAAACAGCCCGCATCAGAGCCGGAACGTCGCCGACGAAACGATAGGCCAGAAGGTCGAGGCCATGAACGTTTTCCAGATCGGTCAAGCGCTTGGCGCTTTCGGCAATTTCCTCGATTGTCCCGTCAAGGACGCTCGGATGGCCGACAATTCGGCCGGGAAACGGGTAATAGCGGATCGGATGATGACGGATCAGCTCAGCCACCTCGCCCGCCCTGGTGCCGCCGAGCAGGCAGTCGACTTCAAGCTCGATGGCCGCCTGGGCCGAACGCAACTCGCTCTCGGCATCAAGGCTGACCACTTCCAGATAGGCGCGCCCGCCGGCAGCCCGTATCGCCCGCGACAGGTCGCGCAACTCATCGAGCGGCAGGCCGACATCCTTGAAGCCGATGTGGCGGGCACCGCCGGCCAGCACCTCTTCCAGCCGGGTGCGGGCATCGGCGATGGTGTTGTCCGCCGCGGTCAGCATGAAAATGAAATCAAACGCCATTGCGGGCCTCCACAAGTCTTTGCGCCTGAAGCACCGCCGCCTTCATGCTGGCATGTTCGGCAATCCCCTTGCCGGCAATATCGAAAGCCGTGCCGTGGTCCGGGCTGGTGCGCACGAAAGGTAGGCCGAGGGTGATGTTCACGCCGCGATCAAGGCCGAGGTATTTCACCGGGATCAGGCCCTGGTCGTGATACTGGGCCACGACCACGTCGAATGCGCCGTTTCGGGCCTGCATGAACACGGTATCTCCCGGCCACGGCCCGGTGGCGTCGATCCCTTCGGCCCGGGCCGCCTCTACCGCCGGAGCGATGATTTCGATTTCCTCGCGCCCGAACAGGCCGCCTTCGCCGGCGTGCGGGTTGAGACCGGCAACCGCGACCCGCGGCGCTTCAATCCCGAACGCCATCGTTCCTTCGTTGGCCAGCCGGATCGCCGACATCTGGGCGGCGAAATCGGCCCGCTCGACCGCCTCGCGCAGGGAACAGTGGATGGTCACCAAGGTTACCCGCAGTTCGTCGTTGCACAGCATCATGGCGCAAGTGTCGGCCCCGCCGAGATCGGCAAGAATTTCCGTATGTCCGGGATAGCGGATGCCGGCCCTGGCCAGGGCTTCCTTGTGGATCGGCGCCGTCACGATCGCAGCCACCTCACCTGCCCTGGCCAGCTCGATGCCGGCGCGGATGTAGTCGAACGCCGCCTGGCCACAGGCAGCGCTCACCGCGCCGACCTCGACATTCTGCAAGGCCGCACCGGCCGGCAGGACATCGGCAATACCGGCCTCCCCCCGGCACTCGCCAACATCGGCGATTTCGCGCAGGCGCACCGGCTCCGGCAGCAGCTTTGCCGCCTTCTCCAGAATGCCAACATCGCCGATGACCACGTACCGCCCCGAGACCTCCGGATCGGCCAGTGTCTTCAGCACGATCTCCGGCCCAATGCCGGCGGCATCGCCCATGGTGATGGCAATCGGTCTGGCGGTCATGACTTTGAGCGCAGATGCTGCGCCGACTGGTTGAACAACACCGAATTGTTCTGTGCCGTCGCCCGGCCGCGGTTTTGCCGGTCCTTGTGCAGATCGATGGCGCGCTGCACCGCCGGGCGCTGCTTGATGCGCCGGCGCCAATCGGCCAGCCTGGGAAAATCATCCAGCGAGGCCCCGAGCGGCTTGGCGATGAAGGCCCAGGGAAAGGCGATCATGTCGGCAATCGAATACTCGCCGAGAATGTAGTCCCTGCCCTCCAGCCGGTTTTCGAGCACGCCGAGATTGCGGTCATACTCACCGGCATAGCGCTTGCGGCCATAGTCCTGGCCGGGCGGGGCGTAGTTGACGAAATGGCTGAGCTGTCCGGCCATCGGCCCCTGATTGCCGACCTGCCAGAACAGCCACTCCAACGTTTCCTTCTCAGCCAGCGGGCCTTTGGACATGAACCGCCCGGTCTTGCGCGCCAGATAGAACAGGATCGCCCCGGACTCGAACACGCTCACCGGGTCGCCGCCGACATCGTTGTCGACAATTGCCGGCATTTTTGCGTTCGGGCTGATGGCGAGAAATTCCGGCGCAAACTGATCGCCCTCGGACAAACGCATCAGATGCGTTTGATA
>JAHEJE010000178.1 GCA_024639035.1 Alphaproteobacteria bacterium | reverse complement strand
GGCAGCCGAGATGATCCGACTGAGAAAGGTTTTCTCGCGCTCGGTCTTGTACAAGGCCGGCGCCGTCGTCGAAATCAGCGCCGAGGCTAGATTGTCCGCCGGGGCGACGCAAAGCCTCTCCTCATCCGTGCCACGTCGCCAATAGGCACCTGATGCACTGCCATGAAAGCACTCCCCGACATAGGGCTGGTTCATCACACCGACAACCGGAGTGTTGTCGCGATAGAGTCCGATCAACGTGGTCCAGGTCATCATCCCGAACACGAACGACCGCGTCCCGTCGACCGGATCGAGAATCCAATCATAGGGTGACAGCGCTCGCTTGCGCGGAAACTCCTCACCAATGATGCCGTGATCTGGATAGCGGTTCTCGATCAACCGGCGCATCTCGCGCTCACCGGCCCTATCCGCCTCGGTGACCGGATCGAAACCTTCCGCCAGCTTGTTGTCGATCACCGGTTTCTGCCGGAAGTGCGGCAGGATCACACGTCCGGAGGCATCGGCCAGTTCCAGCGCAAACGCCAAGTAGTCATCAACGCTGTCCGCATGGCTCTCAGTCATCAAGGGTACCCCAGGGTGAAAGAAACAAAGCGCGACGGCAGATCATGAACGCGCCGACGCTGAAAGACAAGGCACCGGCACGACTTTGGCAATAGGCCACCAGTCGCTGCTGCATTGCAACACAATAGACTAAAGTTGCGGACTCAGCCTGATCTTGGAGCGCAATGGCAAGTTGCCATCGCATTCAAGGTAACGCAGTTTTTACGCATAAAAACAATACACTAACTTACTGGCAGTCGTGTTTTCTGCTTCAGGCTTGACACTTTGTCGCAGCATTGGTGGCGATCTTGAAAATTGTGCAGCGCAATGCCACATTACCAGTGCGCGACGGAGACGTCTGTCTCTGTCGAATGCGCGCCCTTCCTGGGCGTTTCCTCCCTAGACTTGGGCCGTTACGTACTGCGTTGACGGCCTTTTTTTTATTCTGCGGCAAGCGCCATCGGCTTGCCGAAAGTAGCGGTAAAGGGGAGAAACTCTGCGAGAATTCCAGCGATCGTATCTCTCAGTTCGCCAAAGCACGGCAGACGCTCAAGGGTTCGTTCGTTCATGTAGAGGTCGCGATTGATCTCTATCTGCAACGCTTGCTTCGCATGTCCTGACCGGCCATAGGTCTGGGTGATGTAACCGCCGGCATAGGGTTTGTTGCGCGCCACTTTCAACCCGGCATTGGCAAAGAGTTCGGCGAGATACTCACTCAGTTCCCCATCGCAGGTCGAACCGTAACGATCGCCCAGAACGACATCGACGGGCTTGCCGCCGAGCCCGAATGTGTTCTGCACCGCCGTAGACGGCATCGAGTGGCAATCGATAAGAAACGCAGATCCGAACCGCTCAACCGAATCCTCCATCATCGAATGCAGAGCACAATGATAGGGCTGATAGAGGTATTCGATACGCCGTTGCGCCTCGCTCCAGGTCAATGGCTGCGCATAGATCTCACGGCTCTCCGCAACGATCCGTGGAATGGTGCCGAGCCCACCCGACACCCGAACCGATGATGTATTGACGAACCCCGGAAGCCCATCGGTGAACATCGTCGGGTCGAGTTCATATGGCTCCCGATTGACATCGAGGTAAGCCCGGGGAAAACGCGCGCTGATCAACGGGCAGCCCAACCCGGACGCACTCGAGAACAGTGCATCGATGTAGCAATCCTCGGACGTACGCAGCGTGCGTGGACATAGTTTCGAAGACTGCAGGAAGGCTTGCGGATACTCGCTGCCGCTATGCGGTGAGCTGAAAACGGCGGGATAAGCCAGTTGGGCCGGACGATCGATGGAAAACGGTCGTTCTTCGAAGTTGGCCATGATCCCCGTCTGCGCATCCTGGATCGTTTATGTTATCGTTGACGACCGAGCCGACGAATGCAGACGCAAGGCGCCTACGATATCGCCTGCCGAGTGGTCACAAGCTCTTGACGATCCCCTCGACCATCTTCTTGGCGTCGCCGAACAGCATCATGGTGTTGTCGCGGTAGAACAGCGTGTTGTCGATGCCGGCATAGCCCGACGACAGCGAGCGTTTTGAGAACATCACCGTTCCGGCCTTCCACACTTCCAGCACCGGCATGCCGTAGATCGGCGATTGCGGATCTTCCTTGGCGGCCGGGTTGGTGACATCGTTGGCGCCGATGACCAAGGCAACGTCGGCCTGGGCGAACTCTGAGTTGATGTCCTCAAGCTCAAAGACCTCGTCGTACGGCACATTGGCTTCTGCCAACAGCACGTTCATGTGGCCCGGCATGCGTCCGGCGACCGGATGGATGGCGTACTTTACGGTGACCCCAGCGGCCTTGAGCTCATCGGCCAGCTCCCGCACCGTGTGTTGCGCCTGGGCAACCGCCATGCCGTAACCCGGAGCGATGATTACCGTACCGGCGTTCTTCAACATGAAGGCGGCATCGTCAGCCGAACCCTGTTTAACTGTCCGCGGCACACCATCATCACTGGACGGCCCTGCAACCTCGCCACCGAAGCCGCCGAGAATGACGGAGATGAACGACCGGTTCATGGCCTTGCACATGATGTAGGACAGGATGGCGCCGGAAGAACCGACCAGCGCGCCGGTGACGATCAGCGCGGTGTTGCCGAGCGTAAAACCGATACCGGCAGCGGCCCAGCCTGAGTATGAGTTGAGCATCGATACCACGACCGGCATGTCGGCGCCGCCAATCGGGATGATGATCAGGACACCGATGGTCAGAGACAGGATGACCACCAGCCAGAACGCCACTTCGCTCTGGCTCGACATCAGCCAGATCACGCACAACACGAGCGCCGCAGCCAGACCGATATTGATCACATGCCGCGCCGGCAGCATGATCGGCGCACCGGACATGCGGCCCGACAGCTTGGCGAATGCAATCACCGAACCGGTGAATGTGACGGCGCCGATGGCCGCACCCAGCGACATTTCCAGAAGGCTTGCTGCACCGATATTTCCGGCGATATCGGCAATCTCGAAGGCCTGCGGAGCATAAAGCGCGGCTGCGGCAACGAACACCGCGGCCAAACCGACCAGCGAATGAAATGCCGCAACCAACTCCGGCATCTGGGTCATGGCGATGTTTCGCGCGATATAAGCGCCGATGCCGCCGCCGATGGCGATGCCGGCGATAATCAGCAGCCAGGCAAGGCCCGATCCGGCGCCGACCAGAAACAGCGTGGTGACGACAGCGATCGCCATGCCGACCATACCGTACGTATTTCCGCGCCGCGAACTCTCGGGATGCGACAGCCCGCGCAGGGCGAGGATGAACAGGACACCGGCGACAAGATAAAGGATGGCCGCGAGATTTGCCGACATGACTATCGGGCCTCCTTCTTCTTATACATCGCCAGCATACGCTGGGTGACCAGGAAACCGCCGAAAATGTTCACCGAGGCAAAGACCAGCGCGATGAAACCGAAGAACATCGCCGCCGTCGACCCGGATGCCACTGCACCGACCCCGACCGCCAGCAGGGCGCCGACAACAATGACCGAGGAGATCGCGTTGGTTACCGACATCAGCGGGGTGTGCAATGCTGGTGTCACCGCCCACACGACGTAATAGCCCACGAAGATCGCCAGAACGAAGATCGTCAGACGGAACACGAAGGGATCGATGCCGGTGGCCGCGCCTACCGCCTCTGCCGCGCCGCTTCCGGCCACAAAAGCGGCATGATCGGCCAGAGCCTGCGCCTGTTCTGCAGCATGCCTGGCCGTATCGGCGGCTGCCTGCGCCTGTTCAGCGGCTTGTTGTGGAGTGAGACCCGCCATGGTTCATATGTTCCTTCAGGAGTTCAGGATGGGGTGGACGGCCTTACCGTCGCGGATCAGGCCGCAGCCGGTCATGATTTCATCATCCCAGTCGATCGACAGGTTTCCGTCTTCGCCAATGAGCAGTTCGACGAAATTCTGCAGGTTCTTGGCATAGAGCGGCGAGGCATTGCCGGCCAGCCGGCCTGCCAGGTTCAGGTGGCCCATGATCGTCACGCCTTTGTGCTCGACAATCTGGTCGGGCTTGGACAATGGACAGTTGCCGCCGCGCTCTACCGCAAGATCAACAATGACCGATCCCAGCTTCATCGTCTCGACCATCTGTTTGGAAATCAGCTCCGGGGCCGGCCGGCCCGGGATCAGCGCGGTGGTCACAATAATATCTTGTGTTTTGACGTGTTCGGCCACCAGTTCAGCCTGGCGCCGCTTGTCGTCTTCCGACAGCTCCTTGGCATAACCGCCTTCGGTGGCCGCATCGGCCATGCCTTCGACGAAGACGAACTTCGCCCCGAGGCTTTGTACCTGCTCGCCTGCGGCCGCACGCACATCGGTCGCCGAAACGATCGCGCCGAGGCGCCGCGCCGTGGCGATTGCCTGCAGACCGGCAACACCGGCGCCCATCACGAAAACCTTGGCTGGCGGAACCGTTCCGGCCGCCGTCATCATCATCGGAAACGCCCGGCCGAACTGGGCAGCAGCATCGATTACCGCCTTGTAGCCGGCCAGATTGGCCTGTGACGACAAAACGTCCATTGATTGAGCCCGGGTGATGCGCGGCATCAACTCCATGGCGAAGGCGCTAAAGCCGGACTTTGCCAGCCCGGTCAGGCCTTTCTTGTCGCCATGAGGGTCGAGTTGGCCGGCGATCACCGCGCCTTGCTTGATCGCTTTCAGGGCCGCGTCGCTTGGCCGCCGCACCGTCAACAGGATATCGGCGCCCTTGGCCGTCGCAGCGGTTCCTTTGGCGATGGTCGCCCCTGCTGCTGCAAACGCATCGTCGGATATCGACGACCCGGCGCCAGAGCCCGCCTCGACGACGACATCCAGACCCTTTTTGACATAGGCCTTGACGGCGTCGGGGCTGATGGCGACACGGGATTCAACCGATTTGTTCTCAGCGGGGACCGCGAGTTTCATGGTATCGAACCCTTAATGTAACGTCATGATACGTTGATTGCAGTGATCAGCCCATAGACCACCAAAAAACCGAGCGACAACGGCCAGACCTTCGAACCTGACCGCCAGTCGATCAAAATCACGATAGTTCCGATGATGACGCCGGCAAACGCCATTAACCGCGGCAGCGTATCGGCAAACCCCACCGAGCACAGCGCGATAAGTACGTACAGGCTGATAAAGCACAGCGCAATGGAACCATTGATAAACCCACGATATGTGGATTCATGCTCGGCGAAATCCTCATTGTGTGGCGATGCTTCGGTCATGCTTAAACTCCCCAGAATATCCACCCGGCAACGGGCCCCGACCTGTTGTAGTGCAAGATACAGATATCAGGTGCTTGTGCAAAGTGGCAGACTGCCACAATGCGCAAGCGGCAGGTTATTTTTTTTATTCCCTTGCCGGTGCAACGCCGGCCCTCGACAGCGCCGCGTCCTGCCGCGCCGCGACACCGTCCAGCGCATACTTTTCCATCGCTTCGTTGAACAGCCGGTAGAAATTCAATTCGGCTCTGAGATGAATGAACACACCGCCCAGACCGATCGCCGCCCGGTCCATGAACACGAACTCGCGCGGCACCTTGACCGGCCCCATCTCCTTTAGCGCCTTGTGCACCTGAAACGCCTGCCGGCGTCCGTATTCGGCCGGCTTTACCCCGTCGGCAATCGCCCGCACCCGATCCTCCATCAACGGACCATAGATAAACCGGGCCCAGATATTCAGCACATCGATCAGTTCGTTGCTGAGACCTTCAAACCCCCAGGTCTCGTAGGCCGACACGATCTGCTCGCGATTGTCGGTCCTGAGCCCATGGTACAGCGCCACCACACCCTCGACAAAGCTGGTTGGGAACACTCGGATGCACCCGAAATCAAGCAGATTCAAGCCGGCAGGCACGCCATCCTCAAGCCGTGCGGTATAATTGCCCAAATGCGGGTCGCCATGGATCACACCATGACCGCAAAACGGTTGCCACCAGGCCTTGAACATGGCTGTCGCCAACAGGTTGCGTACCTCAAGCCGGTCTTCGGCAAATTCCAACAACCGTTTTCCGTCGAGCCATTGCATGGTAATCAGCCGCCGCGTTGAAAGCTTGGGGAACGGTTGCGGTATGCTGATCAGGTCTTCATCGACCAGAACATCGGCATAGAGCCGCATGTGTGCGGCCTCGCGCTCGTAGTCCAGTTCCTCGCGCAACCGCGCAGCGATTTCCTCGGCAATCTGGCTGGTATCGATTGCCGGGTCCATCCGCCGGTGCACCGAAAAAATCAGGTTGAGCTGGCCGAGGTCGGCTTCTACGGCGGATTCCATGTCCGGGTACTGCAGTTTGCAGGCAAGCGGCA